>CAZOLL010000229.1:0-7140 GCA_964580365.1 uncultured Phycisphaeraceae bacterium | reverse complement strand
GACGTCGACGATGCGGCCGTCCTCTTCGAGCGCGGGGAGCAGCGCCTCGATCGCGCCGGCGCCGTCGCCCTGGCGACGTGCGATGCGGCCCGCGCGGTAGCGCAGGTAGGCGTCGGTCGGGTCCTGCGTCAGCGCGTCGGCGTAGAGGCCGGCCGCCTTCTCGAAGCTGCCGGTCGCTTCGGCGACCGCGCCGCGCGCGGCGGTCGAGCGCGCGGTGAGCAGCGGGTCGACGTCGGCGGCCTCCGCGAAGCGACGGCGCGCGTCGCCCGGGCTGCCGGCGGCGAGCAACGCGACGCCGAGATCGAAGATGGCGTTCGCGTCGGTCGGGTCGAGCTCGAGCGCGGCCTGGAACTCGCCCTGCGCCGCCGCGAACTCGCGCTTCGCGAGCTTGATGACTCCGGCGACGACGTGCGACTCCGCGTCGGGCACGCCCATGTTCAGCGCCGAGCCGATCTTCTCCTCGGCGGACGCGACCTGCCCCGCGACCAGCGCGGCGCGCGCGGCGTCGATGCGCAGGCGCAGGCGCATGTCCTGCGGCGCGCCCTGGATCTTCTGCGCGCGATCGAGCACCGCCACGGCTTCCGCGCCGCGCTCGGCCTCGACGAGCAGATCGCCGAGTTCGTCCTGCGCATACACGTCGTTCGGCGAGTTCTCGATCGCTTCCTTGAGCGTGATCTCGGCGAGGCCCTCGAGGCCGATGCGGCGCAGCACGCGCGCTCGGCGCGTCGCGAGACGCGCCGACTCGACCTTGGCGGCCTTCGCGTCGTCGTACACCTTCATCTCGCCTTCGGTGTCGCCGACCTTCTCGCGGCAGATGCCCGCGAGCTCCCAGGCGTCGGCGTTGGTCGGGTCGAACGAGAGCGCGGACTTCACGAACTGTTCGGCGCCTTCGAGCGCGCCTTCGGAGTCCTCGCCCCACCACTCGAGGCACTTCTTGCCCTGGTCGATCTGGCTGCGCACGTTGCCGGGCCCAGGGCGCATCTCGCGCCACGCGAGCTTCACGCGGTTGCGGACGGTGTCCGCGATGCCGAAGCCGACGGTGTACGTCCCGCCGCCTTCGAGCTCGTCGCGCGGAAACGTGCTGCGGCCGAGCGGCTTCAGCGTGCGGCGGTCGACCGACTCGAACTCGATCGGAGACTTCGCGTCGTCGAGCAGCGCGAAGCGATCGGCGTTGCGGATGTACCCGAACACGCGCGGCGTGTTCTTGCGCTTCACCCAGTCGAAGCGCTGCAGGAGCGTGCTCTCGTCGGGCGCCGCGGCCTGACCGGGGCGCGCGTTGTCCGCCGGCTTCACGAGCGCGGCGCCGCGGCCCGCGGAGCGCGGATCGGGGCCGGGCGCGTCCGAGCCGGCGCCGCCGGAAGCACCCTCGTCGCTCGCGGTGGCACCGTCTCCGGTCGCGGCGCCTTCGTCGGCGATGGTCTTCGGGTCGAGCCGGAACAGCCGCGAGTTCTCCGCTGCGGTGGTCGGCGTGGGCAGCGGGCCGACGGCGCCCAGCTCGGCGACCGGCGGCGCGTCGAGCGCGAGCGGCGGGAGCGGATTCCAGTCGCGCGGCGGGGCGAACACGTCGCGGCCGTCGCCCTTCGCGCGCGGGTCGTCCTTCGCGACGAACACGACGTCGGGCAACGCGACCGCGGGCGGCGACTTCATCTGCTTGCCGGTGGGCACGCGCAGCGCGTTGTACCCGTGGCCGCCGAGGAACACGCCGAGGGCCGCGATCGCGAGCGCGGCGATGAACAACCATTGTTCGCGGTTGACGCTCACGAGCGCGCCTCGCCCTCGGTCTCGCCGGCGATCGTGAGCGCCGACACCGTCAGTCGGAGCGAGAGGAGCCCCGGGTTCTTCTTGTCGTCCGCCTCGAGCTTGAGGTCCTCGATCGCGAGGAAGCGGTCCTCGCCGCGGGTCAGGATCTCGACGACCTCGCCGAGCGCGGCGGCCGAGCCCTGGATGCGGAACTTCACCTGCAGGCCCTCGACGAAGTTGCCGGCCTTGTCGTTGCGGTCCGTGCGGCGGCCGCGGCGCGCGTCGAGCATCTCGATCTCGTCGACCCGGCGCGCTTCGCCGAGGATCGCCGCGGTGACCACCTGCTCGACGACGTCGAGCGCCGACAGGCAGCGTTGGATCGCCTCGCGGCCCGGCGGCGTGAACTGCGGCATTCCGAGCGACTCGTCGACGTGGATGTTGCGCTGCGCCGCGAACTGAACCAGCTCTTCGTGCACGCGCGCGCGGACACCGTTGAACACGAGGTCCGGGCTCGCGCCGTTCGCGGGCAGGACGTACTCCGGTGCGGTCTTGAACTGAATGCGGGTGACGAGCTCGCCGAGCCGTTTCTCGATGGCAGCGTTGCGCTCCTTGAGGCGCGTGACCTCGGCGCTGCTCGGAGACTCCGTGCGCCCGAGCTTCGCCATCAGCGACTGGGCGGTGCCCTTCGCGCGGTCGACGTCCCACGTCGCGCTGATGACCGTCTTCGCCACGAGCACGAGCACGGCGCCGCACCCCACCGCGAGGATGAAGCGCCGGTTGCCTTGCCAGACGTCGTTCAGGTCCATCAGGACTTCCCCTTGCCGGACGAGGCCGGAGCCGCGGACTTGTCGGCCGCGTCGCCCGCTTCCTCCGTCTCGCCGGGCGGCGTGCGCGAGAAGTTGAGTGTCACCGACCACTCGAACGCCTTCTTCGCCGAGGCCGGCGAGGTGGCGGTCTTCGGACGGCGGCCGAGCAGGGGGTCGGCGCCGAGCTCTTCGGCGAACTTGTTGAACGCCTCTTCGATGCGCTCCGCGCTCTCGCGGCCCTCGCCCTTCACGATGACGACGGGCTTCTGGACGTCGCCGGCGAGACCGAGCTCGACGTCCTTGCTGCGCGACAGCTCCATCGACGTCACGAACAGGTCCGCCGGGAGGTGCTTCTGCATCAAGAACTGCGCGCGCTGCAGGCCGGTGCCGGCGACCACCTTTTCTTCGAGCAGGACGAGCTTCTGCGAGAGCGTGGCGCCGCGCTCGATCTCTTCCTTGAACGTGCGCTCGAGGCGGCCGCGCTTGTCGGACTCCGCGCTGAACTGCCGCACGTCGGCCGACGCGCGCTCGAACGCGGTGCGCGCGGTGACGGCGTCCCACGCGAGCCAGCCGACGATGACGACCGCCGCGAGGATCGCGAACACGGTCTTCTCGCGGAACGCACGCGCCTTCTTGACCGAGGCGGGGACGATCTCGATGGAGTACGAATCCGCGCACGCGGCCGTGATCGCGAGGCCGAGCGCGACGGCGGAGGTGAGGCGCGTCGCGTCGTCGAGCTGGTCGTCGACGGCCGTCGTGTCGACGCGGGCGAAGGGGTCGAAACGCTCCACGGCGCAGTCGAGGTTGGCGGCGAGCGAGCGATCGAGACCCTTCAGCGTCGCGGTGCCGCCGCAGAGCAGCACCTTGTCGAGCTTCAGGTCCTCCAGGCCGGTCTGCGTGCGCGCGAACATCACCGACGCCTGGACCATCGAGAGGAGCTGGCCGCTCGCGCCGGCGAGCGAGCGCGAGACCTTCTCCTCCTGCGACGACAGCGGCTTCTTGTTTTCTTCGGGCGGCGAGAGATCGGCGAGCTCTTCCTTCAGCTTGCGCGCCTTCTCGCGGCCGACGTTGAACGAGGCCACCAGCGCCTCGTCGAACAGGTCGCCGCCGCCCGAGAGGTTCCTGGCGAACACGAGGTCGCCGTCCTTCGCGAGCGCGATGTCGCTGTTCTTCGCGCCGATGTTCAGGACCAGCACCGTGCCCGAGGCGTCCTCGAGCTTGCGGTAGAGGTTGAAGAGCGCGACCGCGTTCGGCGTGAAGGCGCGGATCCCGAGCCCCGCGGCGGACAGGACGGCGCGGTGCGACGCGAGCACGCCCGGCTTCGCGAGCGCGAGCAGCACGGTGTCGTCGTTCGACAGCTCGGACGCGACGGGCACGAGGTTGAAGTCCGCGGACAGCTCCTCGCCCGACTGCGAGGCCATCTCGTTGATCTCGAACTCCATCAGTTGACGGAGCTGCCAGTCGGGGACCGGCGGGACCTGCGTGTAGCGCAGCACGACGTCGCGGCCGGTGAGACCGCAGGTGACGTCGCCCTTCAGCTTCTCGGCGGCGAGCAGGTCGCGGAGCTGCTGCCCCACTTCGTTCGGGTCGTGCTCGTCGCCGCCGGGGAGCGCGAGCTGCACGAGCTTCTCGACGCGAATCGTGCCCTTCGACTCGCTCGCGACGACGACGCGAGCGCCGCGGCTGCCGATGTCGATGCCGATGCCGGTGCGGCTCACGGGTTCTTGCCTCCCGGCAGCTCCTGCTCGGCGGCCTTCGCGGCGTCGGACCACGGGTAGGTCCGCACCAGGAAGTCCTTGATCTGCTGCGCGACGCGCGCGCGCGGGGGGTCCTGGTGCTTCGCGGTGCGCAGCCGGCGCAGGAGCGCCTGCGCGGAGCGCTCTTCCGCGCTCTTCACCGTGGTCTCGCGGTCGCGCGCGAGCGCGGCCTGCTGATCCCGGAACTGGTCGGCGGCGGGCGTCCCCGCGAACGCCTGCTCGGCGTCGGCGGCCACCTTCTCCGCGTCGAGGTAGGCGCTCTTGCTCTTCAGGAACGCGGCGCGCTCGACCGCCTGCGCCACCGCCGCGACGCGCTGGTCGCGCAGGCCGAGGATGCGTTCTTGCCGCGTCGCCGCTTCGGCGAGGATCGCCTCGTCGAACGGATACTCGTTCTGGATCTTGCCGAGCACGAGCAGCGCCTCGCCGAGCGCACCCTTCGCTTCGGCGTCGCGCGCTTTCGCGACCAGCTCGCCGGCGGCGGTCTTCTCGTCGACGAAGTCGACCTGCATCTGGATGGCGAGGCTGCCCTGGAGCGGCGGCACGGCGAGCTCGAGCAGGAAGCGATCGCCGTCGCGGCGACCGGCGATCGCGACTGGCGGCGTGAACGTGCACCGCATGCGAGCCGACGGCTTGCCGAGCACGAGCCCGTTCACGTCGGACGCGGTGAACGAGTCCTGGTAGGGCTCGAGCTTGCCTTCGTGGATGACGCCGACCGGCTCGTCGGTCAGGCCCGCGAGCAGGTCGAGGACGAGACGCACGCCGGACAGCGCGCCCTGCGGCGCGTTCTGCCACTGGACGCGCACGCTCGCCGACTTCTCGTCGGTGGTCAGGCTCGACACGTAGTCGAGCGACTTGCCGGCGCGCAGCGCGAGCGCCCCGGCGGCGGCGCCCTGCCGCGCGTCGAGGAAGAGGCCCGCGTCGTGCGCGAGCGGCGTCGGCGCGTCGTCGCTCTCGCCGCCGGACGTCGGCGCCGGCGTGTCGAACTCCGGCGGGAGCACGCGCAGCATCTCGGTGCCGCCGCGGCGGACGAGGACCGCGGAGCCGGACTTCTCGAACTCGAACTGATTCACCGACTTCAGCTCGGGCGCGGCGATGCCGGCTTCGACCACCGAGACGTCGTCGAACGCGACCGCGCCGGTGCCAGAACCCACGAGCACCATCGAGAGACGGTCGGCGCCCGTCGGCGGCGCGAGCTCGGCCTCGATCGGCTGCCAGCCCTCGCCGCGCACGGAGCCGACGGGCACGCGCACGCGGAAGTCCGGTGCATCCTTCTTGGTGAACTCCGCGGCGAGGATCGCGACCGCGTCGCCACCGGCGCGGGCCATCGCGTTCACGCGGTAGCGACGGCCGGAGATCTCGACGGGCTCGCGCATCCGCGACGCGGCTTCGGCGCCGGCCGGGTCGGCCTGGTACGCCTGCATTCCGGAGCGCGCGGTCATGGAGGTGGAGAAGCCTCGCGACGCGCCGGGCAGCATCTCCCAGACCTGGCTCGGCTCGGGCTCGCCTTCGACGGACTCGAACGACCAGCGCTCGCCGAGGAGGTTGCCGGGCTGCGCAGGCGCGGCGGCGACGGCCGATGACTTCTGTTGCACCTTCCACCAGAACCAGCCGGCGGCGCCGCCGCCGGCGAGCAGGACGAGCAGGCCGATCGCGGCGAGCGGGCTCTTCTTCGGGCGCGCCATCGCCGGCGTCGTGCGGCCGCTCGGATTGACGGCCGGCGCGTCGAACAGCGTGCGCGTCGCTTCCTCGGGGCGCTTCGCCTCGAGGTTGGGGAGCGGCTTGGTGACGTCGACGAGCACGAACTCGCTGTCGCCGACGACGACGCGGTCGCCGTGCGAGAGCACGATCTCGTCGATGCGCTTGCCCTCGAGGAACGTGCCGTTCGTCGAGCCCAGGTCGCGGAGGACCGGACGGTTCGCCTCGACGACCAGCTCGCAGTGGACGCCGGAGACTTTGCCGTCCTTCAGGACGATGTCGTTGCCCGGCTTGCGCCCCATCGCGAGGCGATGGCCGCCGACGGGGATGCGCTCGCCCGCCTTCTCGCCGCTGACGAACGCGAGGAGGAAGCTCGTGGTCGCGGCGGTCACCGCGCGCGAGCGCATGTCGGTGCGCTCGTCGCCGACGTAGACGAGAACGATGCCGCCGACGCGGATCTTGTCGCCGTCGTCGAGGCGGACGCGGTCGACGCGCTCTTCGTTGCGGTAGGTGCCGTTCGCCGACTTCAGGTCCTCGAGGATCCAGAGGTCGCCTTCGCGCTCGAGCCGGCAGTGGCGCCGCGAGATGCCGGAGTCATCCAGGATGAGCTCGTTGCCTTCGTCGCGCCCGATGCGGAAAGGATCGGAGAGCGCGACGTCGCGGGGAGGCGCGCCAGCTTCGATGCGGAGCTTCGCCATGAATCGGGACCGCGGGAAAGGAAGTCGGTGGTTCTACCAGCCGTCCGCGAGGGACACAACGCCGCGTTCCGGCAGCAAAGCAGCGCGCCGCGGAGACGCGACCGAGTAGCGAAAAAGCCCTGCCGAGTAACCGCGAGTCACCCGCCGTCGGGCGCCGACGCGGGCGCCTCGGGCAGCCCGAACTCGGCGCGCAGTTCCTTCACCCGCCCGCGCGCCCAGTTCGCGTCGACGTCGCCGTCGGCGGCGAACTTCTCGACGACGGCGCACCACGCGGCGAGCGTCTCCGGGTTCCGGCCGCAGAAGTTGCCGAGCATGACCTCGCGCTCCTTGCGGCCGATCAGGCTGGAGACGATGGCGACGGTCGCGATCAGCGCCGCGACGCCGACGAAGGCGATCGAGTTCACGCCGCGCACGCGGTCGGCGTTCTTCCGGCGGTTGCGGACG
>CAZOLL010000228.1:0-7140 GCA_964580365.1 uncultured Phycisphaeraceae bacterium | reverse complement strand
CGACTGTGGTTCCTGCTCGTGTCCCGCTCGTTCGCCATTCAGGTGTCGCGTCAGGTGTCGCGGCTGGAGCGAGACGCCGCACTCGAGTTCGGACACGATCCGCTCGACGCCGACGGACGCTTCTTCAACGCGCTCCACCTGCTCTGGTCGACGCCGGAGTCGGACTCCGAGGTCGAGCGCGTTCTCGGCAGCGTGGGGATCGAGCGCCTGAATGCAGCGCGTCGCGCGCTGGTCACGTCGGTGTTCGGCCGCAAGCGGTACTCGGCGACGCGCGCGATCGAGCGCATGTTTGCGCCGAACTGGCTCTACACGCACGAAGTTCGCAAGCGCTGCGACCCGGACTACGTGCGGCGCGTCGATCGCCGTCACGTGAAGACGTTCGCGTTCCTCTCGCTCGCGCGCGCGCGCATGATGTCCGAACGCCGCGACATCGCCGAGCGCGCCGACGCGCTCGCGCGCTTCGCGGAGGTCGCCGCACGTCACGCCCCGCCGGAGGTGCGCGCCGATCGCGAGGCGGTGCGCGCGCTCCACTCGGCGTTCCTGCTGGACGTGCGCGGACTGCGTGCGGCAGCGGCCGTGCTGGCGCGCGACGATTCCCCCGCAGGGGAATCGGCGAGTGCGCGCGACGCGTTCGCGACGCACTGCCGGCGCGCGATCGCCGAGAAGGACGCGACGACGTTGATGCTTCGTGAGTTGCGGATTCATCACTTGCTCTGCCGGGAGCAGATCGTCAACTATCGGCGCCAAGTCGCGGAGTTGTCCGGTACACGCAGCGCGTGAAGGTTGACGACGGCGGGCGACAGGGACCCACGGCGACTGACAGCGACGGAGGAGCGCGATGGCGAACGTCTTTGCCCGATTCCTCGGCATGATCGACAACCTCACGGCCATCCGCCAGGCCGTCGCGGGCCGCGAGCACTTCCTCATCCGCCCGTTCAACCAGGCGATCCTGATGTATCCGATCGCGATCGTCGGGCTGTGGTCCTGGCTCGCCGTTCAGTTCATGAACTTCAGCGAGACGGCCGTCGGGCGCGTGTACGTGTGGGTGATGTTCGCGAACCTGATGGTGCTGTTCTTCGACCTGCGGTTCGCGAAGACCGTGATCATCATCTTTGCCCTGGTGATCCTCGGGTTCGTCCTGAACTCGATGAACATGCTCGGCGACGTGCTGCATCTGTTCGGACGCATCGAACCGCGCATGAACGGCGTCTTCTATCTGCTGATGACCGTGATCTGGTGCGCGGTGTTCCTGTTCGTGTGGTTCGACCGGCGCTCCTACGTGATCGTCGTCGAGCCGAACCACGTGACGATCCACGACAAGTGGATCGGCGAAGCGCACTCGTACCCGACCGAAAACGTCACGATCACCAAGGAGATCGGCGACGCGGTGGAGCTCGCGCTCGGCTTCGGCACGATCCGCATCAACAACGTCAACAACGGGCAGCCGATCCACGTCATCCGCCACGTGTTCCGGGTCTCGTCCGCGCTCGAGGCGATCTCTCGCGTGACGGCGCAGTTCCAGGTCGAGGAACAGCCGCGAGCGAAGTGAATTGAGCGGATTCGGATACTCGAGCGTCGACGACCTGAAGCAGGCGACCGACCGGCGCCTCCGCCACTTCCTCGTCCGTCAGGTCGCCGCGTACCACCCGTACTACCGGCAGCTCTTCGAGCGCGACCGCATCGACGTCTGCTCGATCCGCGGCGTGCGCGACCTCGAGCGCATCCCGTTCACGACGAAGGCGGATCTCCTCCCGACGCAAGACCAGCCCGACCGCCACCGCGCGTTCGTTCTGCAGCCGACCGAGGCGCTTCTGCGCGAGAATCTCGCGCTCGGCACGAAGGCGCGCCTCGCGTTGGAGGCGGCACTGCACGGCAGGAAGGCGGCGCGCCAGCGGATCGAGCGCGAGTACCGCCCGGTCTTCCTCACGTGGACCACCGGCCGATCCTCGAAGCCGATCCCCTTCCTCTACACGCTCCACGACATCGAGCTCCTGAAGATCGCGGGCGCGCGGTTGATCGACGTGATGGACGTTCGGCCCGACGCGAAGACGATCAACCTGTTCCCGTACGCGCCGCACCTCGCATTCTGGCAAGTGCAGTTCGCCGGGTTCGCGCACGGAGTGATGGTCGTCGGCACCGGCGGCGGAAAGGTGATGGGCACCGAGGCGTGCGTGCAGCTGATCGAGCGCATGCGCGCGGAGGTGATCGTCGGCGTTCCGTCGTACGTCTACCACGTGCTGCGTCGCGCGGAGCGCGGCGGCGCGAAGTTCACGGACCTGAAGCGCGTCGTGCTCGGCGCAGAGCGCGTGCCGGAAGGAATGAAGGACAAGCTGCGCGAGACGCTCGCGGCCTGCGGCGCGACCGACGTCGCGGTGTTCGGCACCTACGGCTTCACCGAGGCGCGCATGGCGTTCTCCGAGAGCCCGCACTCGGACGGCGGCGGCTACCACCTGTATCCGGACCTCGGCGTTTTCGAGATCGTCGACCCCGACACCGGCAAGTCGCTGCCGGACGACGCCGACGGCGAGCTCGTGTACACGCCGCTCGACGGCCGCGGCACCGTGGTGTTGCGCTACCGCACCGGCGATCTCGTGCGCGGCGGCATTCGCCACGCGAAGGTCCCGGCGCTCGGCGGATGGTTGCCGGTCCTGTCCGCGAACATCACGCGCGTTTCGAACATCCGCGAGATGAACCTGAAGAAGGTGAAGGGCACGCTCATCAACCTGAACGAGTTGTCGACTGTCCTCGCGGGCGAGCCGACCGTGGAGGAGTGGCAGGTCGAGATCCGGAAGAAGGACGACGACCCGTACGAGGTCGACGAGCTCGGCGTGCTCGTGGCGGTGAAGGACGGCGTTGCGGTCGACGAAGCGGCGTTCAAGGAAGCGCTCGCCTCGAAGATCCAGATGGCGTGCGAGATCCAGCCGAACGACATCCGCCTCCTTCCGCTCGACGAGCTGATCCACCGGCTCGGCCTCGAGACGGAGATGAAGGAGAAGCGCATCGTCGACCGCCGCCCGAAACGGTGAGTCGACGCCTCCAGCGCGCCGGCGTCAGGGGTAGCCGAGCTCGTCATCGGGGAAGTGCATGCGGCACTCGGCGAGGATGCTGCGGTCCATCGCGACCGTGAGCCCGAGCCGCGCGGCGAACAGCGCCGAACGCGGTGCGACGACGCCCCGCTCGAGCCAGAACCCACGCGCACCGCGCGCGACTGCCGCTTCCGCGAGCGCGTCGAGCGGCGCCTCCGCGTCGCGCACGACCAGCGCGTCGACGGGCTCCGAGAGCGCCGCGAACGAGTCGACTCCGGCGACGCACACGACGCGAAAGCCGAGCTCGGAAAGTCCGCGTGCGGTTTCGGGATCCTCCGCGCCGACGACGACGAGCGTGCGGCACGCCCGCAGCAGGTCGCGGATCGAGTCGTCCGACGCGAGGAAGGTGCGCCACGGCGGGAGGCGTTCGCCGCCGTCCGCCGAGCGGAGTCCGGTCACGGCTGGATCGAGAGGCTCGCGCGGTTCGTGAAGTGGTTCGCGGGGTTGCCCGGGGTGAGCGGGCCCACGATCGCCTGGAAATGCGCGGTGAACCCGATGAGCCCCGCGTCGGGCGGGATCGGCATCGTGACCGTCGCGCGGTCGGGCGGCGCGGTGAACGCGCCGGCGAAGAGCATCAGCAGGTAGCCGTTCGGATCGAGCAGGAACGTGCCGTACGGCGGTGCGGGAACGCTACCGGTCCCCGAGCCGAGGTAGACCAGGTAGCTCTCGCCGCTGTGGCCCGCGATCTCGAGCGACGCGTTGTTGCCGATCGACGCGCTGCCGCCGAGGATCAGAGCGGGGAGGTAGACGAAGCCGTTCACGCGAGTCGTGGTGCCGTTGAAGACCGTGAGCGTGACGTCGACCGGTCCCGGCTCGTGGGGCGGCGACGAGAACGTGACGATGTTCGACGCGAAGAACGAAGCGCCGGGCACCGGCACGCCGTCGAGCAGGACGGTGAGCGGATCGCCGATCGCGCCGAGGTTCGCACCGGTGACGACCACGGCAGTTCCGCCGCTGGAATCGCCGCGATCCGGGACGACCGCCGTGACGCTCGGCGGCGGACGCGCGATGATCCCACTCGTCATCAGCGGATCGACGACGACGATGTTCTGCCACGAGAGCGTCGCGATCGCCATGTAGTACGCCTCAGCCGCGTCGTACCCCGCGAGGTAGCGCGCGAAGAGGATGTCGGGGTGCGCGCAGGCGGTGAGGAACGGCTCGTCGACGTAGCCGGACGCGCCGCTCACGCCGAGGTGGATCAGGTCCGCGATCATCGACTGTCCGTAGACCTGGCCCGCCTTCAGGAACGTGCGGCCGTTCGTGGACACGTAGTCGGTCATGATCGCGCCCGACGCGAACGTGCCGGGGTACACCGGGCCGGTGCCGGCGGGAATCTGGCCGTAGTACGGCGGGCCGGCGGTGAACGCGTCGTTGCTGCCCCAGGACGCGTAGCCGAGGATGCCCGGGACGTTCGACATGAACGTCGTCGTCGTGTCGAACACGACGTTCGCCCCGAGCCCGACGAGGTTCAGGTGCGTGTTCGCGTTCGTCATCCACATGTTGCCCGCGGAATAGCCGCCGGTCTTCGACGGGTCCTGGTCGAGCAGCCACTTGCCGCTGGTCGCCGGTGACAAGGCGCGCGTCATCAGCCCGAGCACGTCCGCGGGGATGCCGGTGCCGGGGTCCGGGTTGTCCTCGAAGCCGTCGAGGCGGCACACGAGGTATTGGGGCGACAGCTGCGCGTAGAGCGAGAAGGCGATGTTCTTGTTGAAGTACGGGTTCGTGATCCAGCTCGCTTGTCCGTTGTCGCCCACGAGACCCGTGAACATCATGCACAGCTCGGAGTCGACGGACGCGTTGTTGGTCCCGGTGACGCGCAGGGGCACAGACTTCGTCAACGCGATGTAGAGGATCTGGTCCTTCAGCTGCGGCTGCGTCACCGACAGGTAGGTCATGATCGGGTCGCGGATCAGCTGGTTGTACTGGGTGCGCGTGATCGACTCGGTCGTCGGCGTGCCGGCCGGCAGGTGGAAGACGTTCACGGCCGGGATCGACCGCGCCGCGGCGTACCACGAGCCGACCGCCTGCGAGACGGGGCTCGAGTCGTTGACGACGACGAGCACCTGGCTCGGGGTGGCGTTCGCGCGGGCTGCGGGCGCCGCGAGGAAGAGACCGAGGAGCAGGGAGAGCGCAGGGACGACGCAGCGCACGGCGAGCGAAGGACGCATGTTCGAGGCCCCGGTTGGCTGAATCGAGCGCGGAGTGTAACAGGGTGCTTCGGTCGATCCATCGCGCTGGAAGCTCGGCGTGCGACTTCGAGCGGGCGCGAAGCAAACGAACGCGAGCGCGCAGCGTCTTGCGCAGGTCGCGCCGCGCCGCGACCGGAGGAGAGAGACCCGATGAGACCGATTCGAACCCACCTCGCGTTCATCGCCCTCACCGCGATCGCGCTCGCGGCGCCGGCGCGCGTCGCCCGCGCCACCGAAGCGGATCTCGCGACGTTCGACGCGGTGTGGAAGATCGTGAAGAGAGACTTCTACGACGACTCGCTGCATGGCCTGGACTGGGACGCGGTGCGGGAGACGTACCGCCCGTTGGCGCGCGCGGCGACCGACGCGAAGGAGTTCCGCTCCGTCCTGCTCGAGATGCTCGGCACGCTCGAGGCGTCGCACACCACGATCCTCGACCGCGAGGTGCACCGCGGGATGATCGCGGAGCTGAACAACCGCCGCACCTCGACTTTCGGCATCCTCCTCGAGGAGTCGCAGACCGACCGTTGGTTCGTGCGCGCGCTCTACGAAGGCGGCCCCGGCGACAAGGCGGGGCTGCGCGTCGGCGACCGGATCACCGCGATCGACGGCGTCGCGATCGAGTCGAGCCCGCGCCTGCTCGATGCGGGATACGACCCGGCGCTGCCCGGCCCCGGCCTCGGCTTCGTCGCGACTACCGGCGGCGCGGCGCGCATCGAATACCAGACCCACCCCGACGCCGAGACTCGGCAGACCGTCGAGGTCGTGCCGGTCGAGATGAACGGCGTCGACGCCGCGAAGAACAGCGTGCGCGTCGTCGAGCGGGACGGAAAGAAGATCGGGACGCTGCACCTGTGGTTCTGCCAGCGCGGCGCGGCGCAGGTCCTCGAAGACGCGGTCAACGGTCCGCTGAAGGACTGCGACGCGCTCGTGCTCGACGTGCGCGGCCGCGGCGGATACGCCGACGTGGTCGACTCCCTCGTCGCCGTGTTCACCGGCAAGCGCCCGCTGATGGACCGGCTGTCCGGGAAGCGAGCGAAGGCGACCAAGTGGACCAAGCCGCTCGTCGTGCTGATCGACGGCCGCTCGCGCAGCGCGAAGGAGATCTTCGCGTGGCGCGTGAAGTCGCAGCGGCTCGGCACACTCGTCGGCGAGCGGACGGAAGGTGCCGTCCTCGGCGCAATCTTTCACGAGCTGCCCGACGGGTCGTGGCTCGAACTCGCCGGCATGGAAGTGCCGACCAGCGGCGGCAGCCTCGAGGGCAAGGGCGTCGCGCCGCACGTCGAGGTCGACTTCGTGGTGCCGTATGCGCGTGGAAAGGACCCGATCTTCGCGAAGGGCGTCGAGGTCGCGGCGCGTGCGGCGCAGAAGCGGTCCGAGCCGAAGCGCCTCGTCGGTCCGTTCTGACTCCGGAGCGTCGACGGCGTCAGGGCTCGAAGCGGTAGAAGCGCAGGATCTCGCCGCCGTCTGACCGCAGGACGTGGTTCGGCGCGAGGTCGTTCTCGCACCAGCGCAGGAGATCGGCCGCGACGTTCTTCACGTAGCGGAGCGTGAGCGGCGAATACATCACGTACACGACCTTCACGCGCTCCGACCACTTCGCGTGGTCGCGCTTCGGATCCGCGAGCCCCTCGTCCATCATCGCCTTCAACACACCCTCGTCGCCGACGAGCACGAGGTCGTCGCGCAGCGCCGTCTTCGCGATCGGAGCGACGATCCACGGCGCGACCGGCACGACGACGAGCGCGCCCTTGTCCGCGTGCTCGTTCAGCCAGCGCACTCCTTCGCGGTAGGACTGGCACCAGTAGTCGTTCGCGTCGCGCAGGCCGCGCGCTTGCGCGCCGTGGAGGCCGCCGAGAAGGCCA
>CAZOLL010000227.1:0-7165 GCA_964580365.1 uncultured Phycisphaeraceae bacterium | reverse complement strand
GGCGTTCACCGAGCCGCTCGCGGTCGCGCAGCTGACCGCGCCGGTGATCGCGAGGTTGTCGCTCGCAAACCCCGAGTCGGTGCCGGCGGGCCGCTACGCGAAGGCGTGGCTCGTTTCGCAGGGAGCGTGGGACGCGCTCGCGCCGCGCGTGGTCCCCGGCGTCGACGTTCGCGCCGCGATCGCCGCCGTCGAGTCGGGCGCCGCGAACGCCGGCATCGTCTACCGCACCGACGTCGCGCGCAGCAGGAAAGCGCGTGTCGCGCACTCGGTGCCGCTCTCCGAAGGACCGAAGATCCGCTACGTCGTCGCCGCGATCGCCGGCCGGCCGCGCGCGGAGATCGCGCGCGCGTGGATCGATTCGCTCCGCGACGCGGCGGGACGCGCAGCGTTCGAGCGCGCGGGGTTCGTCGCGTTCGACGGGGTCTCGCCCCAGAGCGGGCGCTGAACGGCGCGATCGGCAAGATCGGACGCGGACGCCTTGGACTCGCTTCTCACCATCCTCGCCATCACCGCGCAGATCGCGGGACTCGCGACGCTGCTCGTCGCGGTGCCCGCTGTCGTGATCGGCTACGCGCTCGCGCGCGCGCGCTTCGTGGGCAAGAGCATCGTCGAGGCGTTCGTCGCGCTGCCGCTCGTGCTTCCGCCGACGGCGGTCGGGTACCTGCTGCTCTCCGCGTTCGGGCGCGACGGCTTTTTGGGACCGCGCGCGCTCGGCTTCGATCCGGGCATCCTCCTGACGTGGCGCGGTGCGGTCGTCGCCACCGCCGTCGTCGCGTTCCCGCTCGCGTGCCGCACGGCGCGCGCGGCGTTCGAAGCCGTCGATCCGCGCCTCGAGAAGATGGCCGGCTCGCTCGGCTTCGGCCGACTGCGCACGTTCCTCACGATCTCCCTCCCGCTCGCACGCCGCGGGCTCGCGGCGGCGCTCGCGCTCGCGTTCGGACGCGCGCTCGGCGAGTTCGGCGCGACCGTGATCGTCGCCGGGAACATTCCCGGACGGACGCAGACACTCGCGCTCGCGATCTTCGCCGAGATCCAGATGAGCCGCGACGACCGCGCGCTGGCCTTGGTCGGCGTGGCCGCCGTCGTCTCCCTGGTCGCCGTGCACTTGATCGAACGTTGGTCGCGGCCGCTCGCGCCTTCACCCGGACGGTCCGCGTGAACCCGCGCTTCGAGTTGCGGTTCGCGCACGCGACGCCGGACTTCGCGCTCGACGTGTCGATCGAGAGCGACGCCCGCGTGCTCGGCGTGTTCGGGCCGTCGGGCGCCGGCAAGACCACGCTGCTCGAGCTGGTCGCGGGTTGGCGCACCCCGTCGCGCGGCCGCACGCGCGTCGGCGCGCGCACGTGGTTCGATTCGGACGCTGGCGTCGACGTCGCGGCGCACGATCGACGCGTCGGCTACGTGCCGCAGGAGCAGCTCCTGTTCCCCCACTGGACCGCGGAGGAGAACGTCCGCTCCGGACGCCGCCGCGCGCGCAGCGTCGAGGCCGAGAAGTCCGCATTCCGCCGCGCGGTCGAGGTGCTCGCGATCGGCCCGCTCCTGCCGCGCGGCGTCGGCCAACTGTCCGGCGGCGAGCGCCAGCGCGTCGCTCTCGCGCGTGCGCTGTGCTCCGACCCCGACCTGCTCGTGCTGGACGAACCGTTCGGCGGCATCGATCACCAACTCCGCCGCAGGATCCTCCCGTTCCTCCTGCGCCTCCGCGACGCGTTCGACGTCCCGATCCTCTTCGTGTCGCACGACCCGACCGAAGTGCAGGCGCTGTGCGACGGTGTCGTGCTGCTCGAGAACGGCCGCTCGGTGGCGGTCGGCCCGCCGACCGGGACGCTGCTGCATCGCGCATCCGCGTCGCCGCACGTCGACAACGTGCTGCGCGGGACGATCGCCGAATCCGACGAGCGCGGCACGCAGCTCCTGCGCCTCGAGAGCGGCGTCCTCGTCCGCGTCACGCGCACGGAGCTCGCGCCCGGCGCGGCGGCGTGTCTCGCGATCGCTGCGGACCAGGTGATCGTGGCCACGGACGTGCCGCCCCGGACGTCGGCCCGCAACCACCTCGTCGGGACGCTCGTCGCGGTGCGCCCGCTCGAGCGCCACGTTCTCCTGGAGGCGCGCATCGACGGGAACGCCGGCGCGACGACGATCCACGTCTCGGTGTCGGAGGAGTCGGTTCGCGATCTCGGACTCGTCGAGGGGCGCACGGTTCATCTGGTCTTCAAGAGCACCGCGTGCCGCCTCCTGGAGGCGGACGACGCGGCGCGGACGACGTGACGGGCCGAGTTCGGCGCCGCTCGATCCTTGACACCGCCGCGCCGGAGCCGAAGAATCCCCCGCTTCCGCCGCGGTCGGAGGTTCGGACGCGGCCGGAACGCGATGCACACGAGTGCCCGCTTAGCTCAGTTGGTAGAGCAGCTGACTCTTAATCAGCGGGTCGAAGGTTCGAGTCCTTCAGCGGGCACCACTTTTCCCTCCTTCACGCCGGAGAACGCGGCCCATCGGCCACGGGCCCGGCGCGTCGTCACACGGACGCCGAGCGCGCCGTAGATCACCTCGATCTCGTTCGCCTCCCACGCGCGCAAACCGGCGGCCACGAACAAGCCGCCCGTCGCGACGCGCGACGCGAGGTCTGCTGCTCGTTCGCGCAAGAGGTCGGCGTAGAGGTTCGCGAACACGAGGTCGAACCCGCGGTCCTCGTCGCGCAACACCTCGAACCCTCCTGTGCGGAACACGAGCCGACTCGCGCACCGGTTGTCCCGCGCGAGCGACGTCGCGCACGACTCCGCGTTCGGGTCGATGTCGAACGCGAGCGCCGACTCCGCCCCGAGCGCGAGAGCGGCCACCGCGAGGATGCCGCTGCCCGCGCCGGCATCGAGCACGCGCGTCCCGCGGCCGATCCGGTCCTGAGCGAGCCGCAGCGCGAAGCGCGTGCTCGCGTGGCGGCCGGTGCCGAACGCCGCGCCGGGGACGAGCGCGAGCGCGACGTCCGCCGGACGCAGGCGCGAGAGCGACTCGCGCGCGCCGATCACCACGCGCCCGACGCGGAACGGTCGCCAGCGCGCGCGCCAGTCGAGCGCCGCGTCGTCGAACTCGACCGGCGAGACGCGGACCGCGAGCGGGCCGGCGCCGAGCGCCGCGAGACGCCCGTCGAGCGCGGCGCGATCCCCTTCGGTCCACGCGTCCGCGCGTGCGTGACCACGGACACTGCCGCTTTCGACGAGCACGCCGGTCACGGGCGGTTCGCACAACTGCGCGCCCGCTTCGTCCTCGAGTCCGGGCGGGACGTCGACGCGGATCTCGACCCACGCCTCCCGGGCGTCGCTCGGGCCGGCCACTTCAGACCCGTTCGCCGCGCAATTGCAGGACGAACGTCGCACCCGGCGACGCCGGGTCCTCCGGCACGTGCAGCAGGTCGCCGCCCATGCCGCGCGCGAGCCGTCGCGACAGCGCGAGCCCGAGACCCACCCCGGGCGCGTTGCCGGCCGCTTCGCGATCCGAGCGCGAGAAGCTCTTGAACAGCCTCGCCGCAGCGTCTTGTGCGACTCCCGGCCCGTGGTCGCGCACGCGGACGTCGATCCGGCCGCCCTCCGTGCGCACGTCGACCTCGATGCGCCGATCGCGCGCCGAGGCCGCGTACTTGCACGCGTTGTCGACGAGGTTGAACAGGATCTGCTCGATCGCTCCGGTGTCCGCGACCGCTCGCATACGGGGAACCTGCGAGTCGAACCGCACCACGATCTCCATCGCCGATCGGGCCGCGCGTTCCCGTGCGCGTTCGAGCGCGCGTTCGATGAGGGCGCCGAGCGCCGTCGCCGCGGGAAGCGCGCGCGGTCGCGAGCCCTCGATGCGCGCGAACGCGAGCACGTTCTCCACGAGGAGCGCGAGTCGCGCCGCCTCGCGCTTCAACGTCGCGAGGTAGCGGTCGACCTTCTCGGGCTCGCGGACGCGCCCTTCGGCGAGGAGGTCGCTGTACATGCACAGGGTGGTGAGCGGCGTCCGCAGCTCGTGCGTCACGGTGGACGCGAAGGTCCGTTGCCGCTCGGCGAAGCGCAGGATCACCGCGAGCAGCGCAGTGCCCGCGAGCACCGCGGCCGCGACGGCGGCGAACGCGATCCACATCGACAGGCGCAACGGCCCGGCGCCCCCGTCGACGGACGCGGTGGCGAGCGGGCCGGGCACGAGCGCGAGCGGCAGCGCGGCGAGACGGCGCGCGTCCGGTTGCCTCGAGCGCTCGCCGCCGGCCGCGGCCACGGGCACGAGGCGCGCCGACGGCAACAGGTCTGCCACGCCCGAAGCGAGCTGCTCGGAGATCGCCGGCAAGTCGAGCCAGCAACCCTGCACCCAGCGTCGGCCGCCTCCCTCTGCTTCGCGCAGGAGGACGAGCGCGTCGCCGCACCACGTCGGCCGCAGGACTCCGGTGCGGACGGAGTCGATCGGCGTGAAGATCGCTCCCTCGAAGCCGGACGACGACTGCCGGTTCATGCCGAGGCGCTGCGCGTTGTCGACGGCGACGACGCGCGCGGCGTATTCGACCTGCGACCGTCGCGCCGCCTGCGTCTCCGGCTCGCGCGGCACGATCGGCACCTCCTCCGCGATCATCCCGTCGCCCTTCACCGCGACCGGCGCAGCGACCGGTGCAGCGACCGGCGCCACGGGTGGCGTGGGCGCCGAGGGGGCGGCGGGGAGCATTTCCGCGAGCGCGCTCGGGTCGGCGGGCGTGGCGATCCGCGAGGGCGGCCAAGTAGGCGCGCCCAGCAGCGAGTCCGGCGTCGCGTTCTCCAGCTTCGCCTTCAGCTCGGCGAGACGCGCGCGAAACCGGTCTGCGCGCTCCTGCGCCGTCGCGGACGCGACCGCGTCCGCGTCCGCTCCCGGTGCGGGCACCTGCGGCGAAGTCAGCGTGCCGTCCTCCGCGAGCTGAAAGTGGAGCAGCGTGAACGGGACGTCCTCTTCCGCGAGCGGCGAGGACGCGATGACGGCCGGGCGAGGCGCCGCGTCGAGCAGCGCGGTGAACGGACGGTCGACCGGGTACGCGCGCACGAAGTGGAACGCGGGGCGTCCGGCTTCGCGCGCGACCAGCGCGGTCAGCGTCGACTCCATTCGCCACAGCGCGGTGCGGACGGCCTCCTCCGACTCGGCGAACGCCCCCGCGCGCTCCTGCGCCCCCTCGAGCTCGTTCACCTTCACGGCGAACCACCACGCGCCGCCGAGCAGGAGCGCGCCGCACGCGGAAAACGCCAGCCAGACGCGGAGCGGGTTCATCCCGATCCACTCCCGTCGAGCGCGAGCATGTATCCGCGGCCGCGCACCGTGAGGACCACGCGCGGGTTCTCGATGTCGTCGCGAAGTTTCTCGCGCAGCCTCACCACCGTCATGTCGATCGTCCGTGTCGCGAGCCCTTCGGGGTCGACGCGCCAGACGTTGCGGAGCAGCTCCTCGCGGGAGATCACGCGGTCCTTGTGCCGCGCGAGGTACGCGAGCACGTCGCGCTCCTTCGGCGTGAGCGCCGCGCGCGCGCCGTCCGCGAACCGCGCCTCGCATCGCTCCAGGTCCACGTCGCCGGTCGCGAGCCGGAGGCTCGTCACGTCGAGCGGCCGCTCCGCCGAGCGACGCAGGACGGCCTGGACCCGCGCCAGGAGTTCGCGCGCGGAGAACGGCTTCACGACGTAGTCGTCGGCTCCGAGCTTCAGGCCCCGGACGCGGTCGTCCTCGGAACCGCGCGCCGTGAGCACGATGACCGGCAAGGTCGGGCACGCGGCGCGGATGGCCGCGAGCACTTCGAAGCCGTCCTGTTTGGGAAGCACGAGGTCGAGCAGCACGAGGTCGAACGCGCCGCGCACGGCGACGTCCCGCCCTCGCTCCCCGTCTTCGGCCTCGACCGGGCGATACCCCTCCGACGCGAGCGCGTCGACGAGCCCTTGTCGGATCGCAGGATCGTCCTCGACCACCAGCACACGCCGCGTCACGCTCGCTCTCCGAATTCGGCCCGACCCACGCTACACCGGCGCACGTCCCTTGTGGCAACGGCTGGCGACGGCACGCGGTCCGGCGCGCTCGCGGAGCGACCGACGATGCCCGCGATCGGCGTCCGGATCCGGTCGCCGCCGATCCAGGTTCGTCGCGCGGCCGCTGCCTCGTTGTCAGCTTCCCGTCACAACCGACCGTTGGCCGCGAGGCATGCCGATGCACGAACGCGAACCCAGGTGGTGCTCGCTTGCGGTCGCCGCGCCGGGTTCGCTCGCCGCGGAAGACGAGATGATCGCGTTCGAGGCGCGACTGTTCGAACGCCGGTTCGAAGCGCGGCTCCGGTGTCCGACAACGCGCGGATCGCCACCCCTCACACCCGAGTCTCGCTCGAGTCGCTCACACGGCTTCGGCAACACGTCCGCGCCGACCGTGCTGTTCCTGCTGCGGCGCGTGCTCGAACACGAGAGAGGAACCCTTGCGGGGCCGTGCCTCGTCTTTCCGCTCGGGCCCGGGTTTGCAGTCGAGTTCGGACCGCTCGTGCCGTGACGACTTGCCCGTTTCTGAAACCCAGGGTAGATTCCCCCCCGCGTACTGCGGTCTGCCGGGATCGCGTTCGTCCGCCGCAGGCGTGTTTCCAATTCCCGACTACTCGCGAGAGGGTGCACCATGTCCCGACTTCTTTGTGCGGCAGCGCTTGCGTTCGCCGCGTTTGCTCCCGCGTCCCTGGCCGGCGACCCCTGTGCGGGGACGCCGGGGTACAAGCTGACACTCGATCCCACGATCCAGATCGGCCAGACGTTCCACATGCGCGTCGAGGCGCCGGGCAACTCGTTTGTCATCGTCCTCATCTCGGCCGGCCCGGGCCCGACGTCCACGCCGTACGGCACGCTCTGTCTGTCCCTGCCCGAGATGGGTGCCTTCATGTTCACGATGCCCGCGTGCGGCGACGTGAAGTTTCCCCACGACGTCCCGTGCGAGGACCGCTTCATCGGTCTCGCCGGCTACTTCCAGTTCCTCGCCGCCGGGCCGAACCCGGGCCAGATCGGCATCTCGAATCAGCAGCACATCGAGATCAAGGACGGCAACTGCGGCTGCGACGACGACGACTCGAGCGACGACGACTCGAGCGACGACCGCTCGGACGACGACAGCCGTAGCGGTCACGACAACGACAGCGACGACTGCTCGGACGACGACAGCCGCAGCGGTC
>CAZOLL010000226.1:0-7200 GCA_964580365.1 uncultured Phycisphaeraceae bacterium | reverse complement strand
GACCGCGCGACGCAGCGTGGGAAACGCCGCGTCGCGCGGTTGCGATCAACGCACCTTCGGCGGGGGGTAGGTCGGCGGAGCCTTCTGGGTCTTCCCAGCAAGCTCCTTCATGGCGACCTCGACCGCCTTCTCGAGCTGGGGGTCCTTGCCGGCCATGATGTCCTTCGGGTACTCGACGACGGTGATGTCGGGCGTCACGCCTTCGTTCTCGACGGCCCACTCGCCGTTCGGATCCATCACGCCGAAGCTCGCGGCGGTCACCGAGCCGCCGTCCATCAGCGGCGGGTAGCCGGAAATGCCGACCAGGCCGCCCCAGGTGCGCGTGCCGACCAGCGTGCCGACCTTCGCGTTCTGGAACATCCACGGCATGCAGTCGCCGCCGGAGCCGGCGCGCTCGTTGATGATCATCACCTTCGGGCCCGCGATCATCGCGAACGGCGTGCGGCCGACCCAGGCCTCGCGGTTCATCCAGCGCGCGCGCGTGGTGCGGGACAGGACGTCGATGACGTAGTCCGCGACCTTGCCGCCGCCGTTGAAGCGCTCGTCGACGATCACGCCCTCCTTGTCGAGCTGGCTGTAGAAGTCGCGGTCGAACGCGGCCTCGCCCGCGTCGGCGGTGTTCGGCATGTAGAGGTAGGCGAGGCGTCCGCCGGAGAGGTCGTCGACGCGCTTCCGGCATTCCTCAACCCAGGCGAGCCGGCGCAGCTGGAAGTCGCTGCCGATCGGAACGACCTTCACCTTGCGCGAGTCGCTGCCGTCGGCGTTCTGCGACAGCTCGATCTCGATCTGTCGGCCGGCCGTGTTCTCGAACGCGCGGAAGAAGTTCTGGTCGGCGGTCAGCTCGCGTCCTTCGACGCGGATGACGAAGTCGCCGACGCGGGCGTCGACGCCCGGCTCGAGCAGCGGCGCGCGCAGGCCCGGGTTCCAGTTCTGGCCGCGGTAGAGCTTCGTGAGCTGGAAGCGGTTCTGCGCGACCTTGACGTCGCAGCCGAGCAGGCCGACCGACACGCCCTGCGGCGGGTCGGGGCTCTCGCCGCCGGACACGTACTCGTGGCCGCAGCACAGTTCGCCAATCATCTCGCCGATGACGAGGTTCAGGTCGTCGCGGTGGCGGACGTGGGGGAGGAACTTCGACCAGCGGTCCCACATCTTCGGCCAATCCACGCCGTGCATGTTCGGGTCGTAGAAGTAGTCGCGCTCGATGCGCCAGACCTCGCGCAGCGTCTGCGGCCACTCGACCGTCGGGTCGACGCGCACGCGCACCGAATCGATCGCGAGCGTCTTGTCGTCCTTGCCCGAAGCGTTCGTGATCTTCCACTGGCCGCCCTGCTGGACGAGCAGCGAGTCACCGTCCGCGGAGACCTCGAAGCCGCCGACGCCGGAGAGCAGCGTCTCGGCCTTTTTCTCGTCGAAGTCGAACTTCTTCAGCTCGGTCCCGCCGCCGCCACCGCCACCGCCACCGCCGCGCCGTCCGCCGGCCTCGAGGAAGAGCAGCTTGTCCTTGGTGGAGGCGAGGCCGAAGTAGCGCGACTGCGGCAACGGCAGCGCGAGGATGCGCTGGTCGAGCCCGTCGAGGTCGATCTTCGGCAGGTCCTTCTTCTTGTCTCCCTTCGCGTCGGGCTGCGACGCGGCGCCGTCGCCTTCCTTCTTCTCACCGTCCTTCTTCTCGTCGCCCTTGCCGTCCTTCCCGCCCTTGCCCTTCTTGTCGTCGTCGGAGGGGACGCCCTCGTCGCTCTTCGGGAACAGCGGGTTCTTGCCGTCCTTCTGCAGCACGGCGACATACATCCCGTTCTCGCCGGTGCGGAACGCGCCCGCGCTCATGTCGAGGCCGAACTGGTTCGGGCCCGACTCGACGGTGGCCGTGAAGAACAGGTGCTTGTTGTCGCGCGAGAACGCCGGCGACCCGCAGTCGCCGAATGCATCGGTGAGGACCGTGACCTTGCCGGTCTCGACCTCGAACAGCGAGATGTGCGAGTAGAGCGTGTGCGGGTTCGGCTCCTCGAACGCGATCCACTTCGAGTCCGGCGACCAGGTGTAGTTCGAGCCGACCTCGCCGAGGCTGCCGCTCATCTTGCGGATCTCGGTGATCGCGCCGGTCTCGACCGTGAGGTAAGCGAGGCGACCGCCCTTGTCGAGGAACGCGATCGACTTGCCATCGGGGCTCCACGTCGGGCGGCGGTAGAAGCCCGCGCCGCTCTCGATCGAGAACGCCTTCGCCGGTTCGCGCGCGAGCTGGTCTTGCACCATCAGCTGGTACTCGCCGGACGCGTCGCTGAACCACGCGATCGACTTGCCGTCCGGGCTCCACGACGGGTCGCGGTCGTGCACGCCCGGCGAGTTGGTGAGGTTGCGCGTGTCGCCGTTCTCCTTCGGCACCGACACGATCTCGCCGCGTGCCTCGATTACGGCGCGCTTGCCGTTCGGCGCAATGGCGGAGCCGCGCACCGAGCCACGCACGTCCTGCCAGCGCGGCAGCGAGTGCAGACCGTCGGACGGAACGGTGATCGACAACGCCGTGTCGGTCTTCGTCGCCGGGTCATACAGGTGGATGCGACCGCCCTGCTCGAACGCGAGCGTGGTGCCGTCCGAGTCCATGTTGCGCACGTCGTAGTCGGTAAACTTCGTGATCTGCTCGACCGACTTCGAGCCCGGCGTGTAGCGCCAGATGTTCATCTGCTTGTCGCGGTCCGACGCGAAGTAGACGTCGCCGCCGACCCAGGTCGGGAACGTGTCGCTCGCGCGCTCGTGCGGGATCTCCTCGACGTCGAGCGTGTTCGGATCGAGGATCCAGATCGGGCACATGGTGCCGCCGCGGTAGCGCTTCCAGGTGCGGAACGCGTCCGAGATCGCGGTGTACGCGATGCGTGAGGCGTCCGCGTTGAACTGCGCGTGCGAGACGCGCGGGACCGGCAGCGCTTCCTCCGGGCCGACGGTGACCTTCACGAGGACCAGGCGGTCGACCGGCGTCGACGAGTCGCGGCCGCTCGCGAACAGGATGCGCTCTCCGTCGGGGTGCCAGTCGAGCACGCGATCGCCGCCGGGGTGCCACGTAAGGCGCGTCGGCATGCCGCCGTCGATCGAGATGACGTAGACGTCGACGTTGCCCTCGTACTGGCCGGAGAACGCGACCCAGCGACCGTCCGGCGAGAGGCGCGGGCCCGACTCGACGCCCGGGCTGCTCGTGAGGCGACGCGCGGTGCCGCCGGCGCGCGACACGACCCAGAGGTCGCGCGCGTACGCGAACACCACGTTGTCCTTCGAGATCGTCGGTTGCTGCAGGAGCAGCGTCTCGTCCGTGGGCGCGAGCGCCTTCGCATTGACGACGGCGGCCACGGGGCCGGCGTTCGCGGACGAAGAACACGCGGCGAGCGGCAGCGCGAGAAGCAGGACGGCGAGCGCGGTTCGCATTCGGTGGGGTTCCCTGATCGAGGAAGCGGCGGGTCGGCCGAAAAGGGCGCCACTGTAGCGGTGGGGTCGGAGGGACACGACGACGCGCCGCAAGACGGTCTCGATCGGGGACGCGTCGAGACCGTGCGCGAAATGCCCCGGTTCGCGGTGGCGCGGCGCGAGTTCTTCTGCACGCCGCGGCGGACCGTGGCGAGGTCGGCCGCGCCGTCATCAGTTCACCGTGCGATGCCCGCCGCCGTCGGGGCGCACCGCCGTTGCGGATGCGCGCGCCGGTTCGCGGAATGCGCTCGGACTCCGTGGCGAATCGTCGCACGGTTCGCGATCGACGACGGCAATGCGAGCGTCTCCGTCGTTCGTTCGGCATGCGATTGGCGAATCGCGGGCGCATGTCGGAACGGAGCGGGGCGGTTCTCCCGAATGCCGCCCTCCGGCGACGGAGTCGTCGATGGCGAAGCCAGCAGCGGGGCCCTTGCCGGTGAGCCTGCAGGGCGCAGCGGACGATCCGGTGATGAGATCGCCGTCCGGCAGCCCATTCCTCGCACACCACTTCGATCACATGGACCAGCAGGCCGGGGCCGCGCGCTTCGGCATGTGGCTGTTCCTGGTCACCGAGGTTCTGCTCTTCTCGGGACTCTTCTGCCTCTACGCGGTCTACCGGCACAATCACCCCGACCTCTTCCGCTATGGGGCGCAGTTCCTCGATACCGGTTGGGGCGCGCTCAACACCACGGTTCTCCTGTTCAGCAGCCTCACGATGGCGCTCGCGGTGCGCGCCGCGCAGACCAGCGACAAGCGCGGGCTCGTCGTGTACCTGTTTCTCACGATCTTCTGCGGCGTCGACTTCCTCGGCGTCAAGTGGATCGAGTATCGCCACAAGTTCCACGAGCACTTGGTCGGCGGCCGGCTCTTCTACGAGCGCCCGCAAGCGACACCCGACGGCGACATCGTCGCGAGCGTCGCTGCCGGTGCCGCGCTGGTCACGCCGTCGGCGCCGGTCGTCCCCGATGCGGAAAAGGGGCGCAAGCTGTTCCTGGGGACCTGCGCCGCGTGTCACGGCCAAGACGGGATGGGCGCGGCGATCAAGGGCAAGTCGATCGTCACCAGCAAGTTCGTCGCGGAGCGCGACGATGCCGCGCTGGTCGCCTACATCAAGAAGGGGCGAGCCGCTGACGACCCGCTGAACACGACCGGTCTCACGATGCTGCCGCGCGGCGGCAACCCCGCGCTGAAAGACCCGGACCTCCAGCACATCGTCGCGTTCATCCGGATGCTGCAGAAGCGCGGCGGGGGTGCTGGCGACGGCGGTCCTGAGAAGCGCTCGAACGCGGCGAGCACGACGGAGATCACGACCATCGCGCCGCCGAGCGTGCCGCCTGACCCGCAGCCCGCCGAGGCGACGCCGCTCCCCACCGCGTCGACCGGCGGCTCGGACGTGCCGCCGAACGCGCACATGTTCTTCGGGATCTACTTCCTGATGACCGGCCTGCACGGCCTCCACGTCCTCGCCGGCATGTGCGTGCTCATCTGGTTGCTGCGTCGCGCGATCAAAGGCCACTTCGACGCCGGTTACTTCGCGCCGGTCGAGATGGGCGGCCTCTACTGGCACCTCGTCGACCTCATCTGGATCTACCTCTTCCCGCTCCTCTACCTCATTCACTGAGGGGGACACGATCCATGACAGATCCACTCAGTCTCCGCCACGCCGAGGAATTCCCGCGGTCGCCGGCGATGGAGCGCGCGGCGATGTTCCTCCTGCTCGTCGTGAACGCCGCGATCCTCGCGTACGCCGTCCACATGACGCGTCCGTCGGAGCATGCGAAGAATCCGGCGAACGCGCCGGCGAACGCGGCGGCCGCGGAGCCGCGAGCGCAGGTCGCGCCGCCCGCGTCGCCCGAATCGCCGGCGACGACGGAGACGTTCACGCAGATCGACATCCCGAGCCCCGAGCACACGCAGGCGAACTTCGTCCAGCAGTGCGCCGCGTGTCACGGCCTCGATGGGCGCGGCAACGGACCGGCGGCGGAGCAGCTCTACCCGAAACCGCGCGACTTCATCGACAGCCCGCTGCGCTTCGCGTCGACCGGCGGCGGCTCGCACCAGGTGGTCGACGCGCTCGAACGCACGATCCAGAACGGCGTGCCGCGCAGCGCGATGCCGGGGTTCCGCGGAGTGCTGACCGATTCCGAGATCGCGGGTCTCGCCCGCTACGTCTTCAAACTCCGCGAGAGCGCCGGCGCGACTACGGCGGCCGACGTGCCGATCGACCTCGGGGAGCATCCGCCGGTCACCGCCGAGCTCGAAGGACGCGGCAAGCAGTTGTTCCGAACGCTCGCGTGCGTCACGTGTCACGGCGAATCCGGACACGGCGACGGAACGGCCGCGCGCGGCCTCCGCGACGCTCAGGGGAAGCCGGTGACGCCCGCCGATCTCGCGTCCGGCCTGTTCAAGTCGGGTCAGAGCGCGGAGAGCCTCGCTCGGACGATCCTGAAGGGTGTTCCCGGGACGCCGATGACGCCCTACGAGATGGCACTGATCCGCACCGATGCGCAGGGGCGCCGGGATGCGACCGACGTGTGGGCGCTCGTCGCCTACATCCAGGGTCTCAGCGGTCGCGCGTCGGAACAAGGCGTCGCGTCCGGCGCGAGGATCGTGGCGCACGCGGTCCTCGATCCCGCGACGCTTTCGGATCCGACCGCAATCGAATGGCTCGGCGTCGAGGAGTCGGTGCTCACGCTTCGCCCGCTGTGGCAGCGCGTGGAGGAGACGCACACGATCACCGTGCGCGCGGCGCGTGACGCGACGTCCGTCGCGATCTGCCTCGAGTGGAAGGACAAGACGCTCGACCTCGCTCGCGATCAGGGAGAGTGGCCCGACGCCACCGCGATGATGCTCGCGCCGGGCGGCGAAGTGCCCGCGCTGCCGATGGGGGTGTCGCTGCCCGGACACGCGCCGAAGGCGCCGGTGAACGTTTGGCACTGGAAGGCGGATCGCCAGCTCGACGCGGTGACCGGAGCCGCGAGCGCGGGGCTCGAATTCGCGCCGATCCAGCACGGCGCGACGTTCGTGTTCGCGCCGGGAGCGGCTGCGCTCCCGAGTGCGCTCGGCGGCGACGCGGGGATGACGCACGATCGGATCCAGGACGATCCGCAGTTCGTCGCCGCGCGAGTCGCGGGCAACGTTTCGGCGCAGCCGGCGCTCGCCGCGCACGCCGCGCTCGAAGCGAACGCGCTCGGATTCGGCACGCTCACCCCGCAGCCGGACGGCGAGCAGGATCTCGCGTCGGCCGCGGTCTGGTCGAACGGCACGTGGCGCGTCTTGATCCGCCGGCCGCTCGCGAGCCGTGGTCAGGACGACGTCAAGCTCTCGTCGGACGCGCGCACGCCGGTCGCTTTCGCGGTGTGGGACGGCTCGAAGGGAGATCGCGCCGGCGTGAAGCTGATTTCGGGTTGGCACTGGCTCGAACTGGAACCGGTTGGAGGTGGACCGTGAGCGATCGATTGGATCCGACATTCGGCATCAGCTCGCCCGCCTCCGCGCCGGACTGGACGCGCCGACGATTCCTCGAGACGCTCACCGCAGGCGGCGTCGCGCTGTTCGGGTTCGCGCGCGGGCTTTCGGCTTTCGTCGCCGTGCCCGAGATCGGCAACCCGCTCGACCACTACCCGGACCGCGACTGGGAGAAGGTGTACCGCGACCAGTACCGGTACGACCGCTCGTTCACGTTCGTCTGCGCCCCGAACGACACGCACAATTGCCGCCTGCGTGGATTCGTGCGCAACGGGGTGATGATCC
>CAZOLL010000225.1:0-7215 GCA_964580365.1 uncultured Phycisphaeraceae bacterium | reverse complement strand
CGTCCGTCCCGTCGATCGCGATCGTCGCGAGCGTGCAGCCGCAGTTACTCGCGATGCGGCCGATCTTGGCCGGGGCGTCGCCTCGGTTCTCGACGACAAACGTGTGCGAACGCACTTCGCCCTGCATCACGTCGCCGAGGTCGAAGGTCGTCTGATCCGCGACGAGCTTCGGGGAGCCGGAAACCGGAGCAGGCGTCGCGGGCGGCGGATCCTGCGCCGGCGCCGGAGCGGGGACGGGCGCCGGCATCGCGAGCGTGAGCGTGTCGCCCGCGGAGAGCTGCACGAACGGCGACGGGCCGGTGAAGAGGAGCGTGCCGCCGACGAGGCCGGTGACCACGCTGATCGTCACGCACCCCGCTGCGACCGGCGCCATCGCGACCGGGTCGACCCGCACGGAGAATTCGCATGTGTCGCAGGTGAGCGGGCCGATCGGCGTGTCGACGACGGACCGCGGGTCGTGGATCGTGAACGCCGACTGTCCGCGGTCGATGCGCGCGTGATGCGGCGCGAGCAGCTCGACATCGGCGCCGGCGACCGGGTGGACCGCGAGCGCGGGGGTCGTGTCGCGCGACGGCGCGCTCGAACCGATCGGCGGCGCGCTGGCCACGTTTGTCGGCGCGCGCGAGGTCGACACGACGAGCCACGCGGCGACGCCGACGACGGCGACCAACCCGGCGGCGCGCAACACCTCGGAGCGCGTGAGCCGGCGAACGACCGGCTCGCGACGAACGGCCGGAGCGGGCACGTCGAGGAACGTGGCGTGGAGCGTCTGCTCCGTCGAGCGGTAGCCGTTGAGCGCACGGGCGCAGCGCTCGCAGCTGCCCACGTGCTCTTCGACCTCGGCGGTCGCCGCGCCCGTGAGCGCGAGCTCGACGATGGCCGCGTCGAATTCGCGGCAGCCGTCGGCCTCGTGCTCGAGCTCGCGCAGGTTGTCAGCACTCATCGTCGTCGTCTCCGTCGTTCGCGAGCAGGCGGTTGCGGACCGCCTTCAACGCGAGGTGGACGTGCTGGCGCGCGGTGGCGGCCGTGCACTCGAGCACCTCGCCGATCTCCGGGTATTCGAAGTGGCGGAACACGCGCAGGAGCAGCGCGGCCCGCTGGCTGTCCGAGAGCGTCGCGACGATCTCCCGCGCGCGCGATGCGAGGTCCTTCTTCTCCGCGTCGGTCGACGGGTCGTCGCTCGGGCGCGCATGGAAGCGCGCCGCGTGATGCAGCTCGCGCGCGACGGTGGCGGCGCGGCGGCCGCGGTCGCGGAGCACGTTCAGCGCGATGTGGTAGAGCCACGCGCGCGGCTCGCCGCGCGGCGGCTGCTCGATCGCGCGCACGAACGCCTCCTGCACCACGTCGTCGCACTCGCCGGCGGCGCCCATCCGGTGCAGGAATGCACGCAGCTCCGAACGGAACGGCTCGGGGTCGAAGCCGCGAAGCCGGGGCATCGCGTCGCGTGCGGGCTCGCCGCGGGTCTCGTTGGGTCTCTTGGAGCGGATCGCGTTCACCTCGCGCATGCACGTTCGGCCGTTTTCGCCGTCAAGGCGGCATCTTAAAGCGCGATCGACCGGCCGGCCGAGCCCGTGAGGTCGGGGGCCCGCTCGGGGCTTCGACTCCCGAGGGCCGATCCCTAGCATCGGCCCCGTGAGATCCCTGAAGATCGCCTTGGTCCGACCGCCCGTCTTGCAGCTGAAGAAGAGCCTTTCGGCCTACGGCGCGATCCTGCCGATCGGCCTGGCCTACGTCGCGGCCGCGCTGCGCAAGGCGGGGCACCGGCTGCAGGTCATCGACGCGCCCGGCGAAGCGATCGATCGCGTGCGCGACGTGGCGTCCCCGATCGGCCCGCTCGCGATGACCGGCCTCTCGCCGGAAGAGATCGTCGAGCGCCTCGAGCCCGACACCGATGTTCTCGGCGTGACGCACATGTTCCTGCACGAGTGGCCGAGCGTGCGGAAGATCGCCGAGCTCGCGAAGGCGCGATTCCCCAAGATCCGCGTCGTGCTCGGTGGCGAGAACGCGACGGCGTTCTGGCAGTGGATGTTCCGCGAGACGCAGGCGGTCGACGCGTGCGTGCTCGGCGAGGGCGAGCAGACCGCGATCGCGTTGTGCGAGCGCCTGGCGACCGTCGGCGACGGCGCCGGCGTCGCGGGCGTCGCGTGGCGCGCGACCAGCGACACGTGCGACGAGAAAGAGGGCGGCGCGAAGCTCTCCGAGCGGCACACGCACCTCGACGACATCCCGCCGCCGGCGTGGGACCTGTTCCCGGTCGAGAACTACCTCGCGCACGCCGACAACCACGGCGTCAACCGCGGCCGCTCGATCCCCATGCTCGCGACGCGCGGCTGTCCGTACCGCTGCACCTTCTGCTCGTCGCCGCAGATGTGGACCACGAAGTACGTGACGCGCACGCCGCGCGAAGTGGTCGACGAGATCAAGGGGTACATCGAGCGCTACCGGATCAACAACGTCAACTTCTGCGACCTCACCGCGATCATCAAGAAGGAGTGGATCGTCGAGTTCTGCACGATCCTGCAGCAGGAGCAGCTCGACCTGACGTGGCAGCTGCCGACCGGCACGCGCACCGAAGTGCTCGACCGCGAAGTTCTCCATCTGCTCTATGCGACCGGCTGCCGCAACATCACCTACGCGCCGGAGAGCGGCTCCGACCGCATGCTGCAGGTGATCCAGAAGAAGGTGCTCCTGCCGCGCATGCTCGATTCGCTGCGCGCGGCGCACAAGGAGAAGATGGTCACGCGCGTGAACATCATCATCGGCCACCCGAAAGAGGAGTGGGCCGACACGCGGAAGTCGCTGAAGTTCTTGGTGAAGGCCGCGCTCACCGGCTGCCAGGACGCCGCGGTGATGATCTTCGCGCCGTACCCCGGCAGCGCCGACTTCAAGGAGCTGCTCGCCGCCGGCAAGGTCGCGATGAAGGACGACTACTACTTCCTCGCGCTCGCCCGCTCCGGTCTCTCGAGCAAGACCTACAACCCGCGCATGTCGACGAAGCAGCTCGTGTTCGCGCAGTACGGGATGCTGCTCGCGTTCTACGCGACCGCGTACCTCACGCGTCCGTGGCGGTTCATCGGCGTCGTGAAGAGCCTGTTCACCGGGAAGGAATCGACGCAGCTCGACCAATTGCTGCGCACGAAGATGAAGCAGGCGTTCGCGAAGAAGGAGAAGGTCGCGGAACCGGCGGGGGTCTGAGGCGGGCGGTCAGACCCAGAGCGAGTGCCAGGCCCACCGGCGGATCCGTCGCGCTGCCGCAGCGACCGCCTCTTCGGCAGCCGTGAGTCGCACTTCCGTTTTCCAGCGTTCCTCGGTCGTCTGGCGTTCCGATTCGCGTCGGTCGAGCGCAGCGATCCGTCCCGTGGCGATCGCCTCGAGGATCACGAGCAGATCGGAGCGGTCGAGCCAGACGCCGTGGCGCGGGCAAGCGTCCAGCACCACGCCTTCCGCGCCGTGCCAATGGCGACGGTCCATCGGCTTCGAGCAGATTGCGCAGCGCAGCGTCGCCCGGTCCGTCGGAGCCGACGCGCCTTTCGCGTGCTCGATCGCCTCCCATGCCGCGGTCGCCGTGGAGCGATCGGTCAAGTCGACTTCGACGTCCTCGAGTTCGCCGCGGTCGAGCCAAGCGCCGCCGCAGGTCCGGCACAGGTCGATGATCGCGCGGCCGATCGACTCGAATTCGCACTCCGTACCGCAGCGCGGGCAGTCGACAGGCGCGCGCGGAGCGTTCAGCACGTCATCGAGAACGTGGTTGCAGTGGACGCACTTGCGTCCCATCACCGACGTGGGGCGGTTGCACTGCGGACAGTGGATGCGATCTCCCGCGGGCATGGCGCGAGTGTAGCCGCGTGCGAGCGCGCCGCAGCCTCGAAGAGCCGCGCTGTCGATCGGTAGAGTCTTCCGGATGCCAAGAACGTCGTTCACGCGTGCGGCGGCGGACCTCGCCGCACGCGATCCGATCGTCGCCCGCATGGTCGAGGAGCACGGCCCGGTCCGCTTCGGCCGCCGTCGCCGGCTCGGCGCGTTCGAATCGCTCCTCGCCGCGATCGTCTCGCAGCAGCTCTCGGGAAAGGCGGCGCGCACGATCCACGGCCGCGTGATGGCGCTCGTCGACGACGAGCCGACGCCCGAGGCGATCGCGCGCGTCCCGTTCGCGAAGCTGCGCAAGGCCGGCCTGTCCGGTCAGAAGGCGACGTACATCTCCGAGCTCGCGCGGAACGTGATCAGCGGTCGACTCGAGCTCGACGGCATTCACCGACTGAAGGACGAGGAGATCATCGAGCGCCTCACGCAGGCGAAGGGCATCGGCCGCTGGACCGTCGAGATGTACCTGATGTTCCAGCTCCGCCGCCTCGACGTCTGGCCCGTCGCCGACCTCGGCGTGCAGAAGGGCTTCATGAAGGCGTTCGGCCTGAAGCGTCACCCCAAGCCGAAACGCCTCGCGAAGCTGGGCGACCGCTTCCGGCCTTATCGGAGTCTGGTCGCGTGGTATTGCTGGAGGGAGACGGAGAAGTGAGTGGGGGCTCACCCGTCGGATGAGATGAGACCGCTCCGCAGCGCTACGGTGTCGTCGCCATGAGTCCGTTCGAGGTCGAGTAACCGTACGGACCAGCCGGATCAACACACCAGTACTGCAGATACACATTCGTCAGCGACGGAAGCCCAGCCGGCCAAGGCCCACCGAACGTCACATTCCCATTCCCGTCGATCAACATTGGCTGAGCCACGATCGTCGGCTGTGGCACCAGCACGCAGCCGAGCAGTGGGAGATCCAATCTGTTGAGACCGACAATGAGAATGGCCGGTTTGTATGGAAGAGCCGAATCCAACTGAATCGTTGTCGCCGTGTCGGGGAGCAATAGTCCGGACCCCGACAAGTGCGGCGTCGTCGTCCCACGACACGCGTGGTTGATGTCGATCCATGTCCCACCCAAGTGAGCGACCACAACGGATCCGTCACTTCGAACATAGGCGACATCAAGCCTTCCGTTGGGACTGATGGCGAGATCGGGAGCGGTGTAGTTGCTTTGCGACGCATCGAGCGCGACGGATTCCACGCTCCATCCGTTCGCGGACTCACTGATCAGGCGAAGCGCTCCCGTTGACGCGATCGCCGCGACATGCACATGCCCATTCGAATCGACGACCATTCGGCCGCGCGTTTGATACCCAGCGCCAGGAAAAGAAGAGTCGGGACTCCATGCGCCGGCGACTCGGCGCTCCAGAACGAGCGCGGGTGCCGATTCATCCAGTCGGAGAATGATCGGATTGCCAGTCGAATCCGAAGTGATATCGACCGGAAACTCCCCATCCACCACCTCGCACGCCGCGAACGTACCTGACACGGGATCTTGCCGAGTGAAGAGCGTCTGATGAGTGTCCTGATCCATGAAAGTCAGAAGTGCGCCTCCCGTCGGAGTCAACGCTACCAACGTCGCCTTTCCAACTCGGTTCTGGGTTCGCACGGCCTGGATGCTCCACGGGCCACCGGTACCCTCAGCGTAGTGGGCGTCCTCGCTAGGACCGTAGAAGTAGCCGACCGCGAACGTGCCGCCAGGCTTCACTCGGCCCATGCATCCCTGGCCGCCTTTCCAGAAGTCGCCTGAGCTGATCGGCGGCCCGAAGGGAACAAAGGTCGAACCGGGTCGCCAGCAAACTCGCTCCGTCTCTGTCGCGCTCTCGCAATAGGTGGCGTAGGGGATTCCGTTCCAAACCGAAAGCTGAGTCATGTCCCGTGCGGTATCGGCGACATGCACAATAGTCGAGGGAGCGAATGCTTGATTGGGGCCGCTCTGAATCAAGTACATCGCTCCCTGGCCGCCTGAGGTTCGGTCGAGGAAGTACACGAGGTAGCGCGCTCCGTTCGAGTCGATCTCGAGCTCGACCGGGCGGGTCGGACTGGCGCCGGAGACGACGGTCTCGAACGAATAGTCCCCGGCGAAGGCGGTCGCGACGAGGGTCACTAGGGATGCCAGAGCAACCGGAACGATTGGACGCACAGCTTTCTCCAGGCGGCGTGATCGACAAGGTCTCGGAGCGAGCGCCGCGCGACTCCGAGCGGTCCTCAGTCCGCATAAGCGCGTTGCGGAGCGGGGGCGTTCGAGAAGACTGCGATTCACTGGAATCACAGACGAACGCTAGGATTCGCGCTCCGATGGAGCGACTGCCGCGGGGAGTGCGTCAATGGACATGCGGAAAGCGAGTGCTCACTCGACCCGAACGGGGACCTTGCTCTCCCGCGCGTCGTCGGGCGATCTGATCGCGGCGCAGCGACTGTTCGCGATGCAGCGCCCAACGCTGCTTGCCCGCGCACGAATCGACCGTCGGCTTCAGCTGGCTCGGAAGCACGGTGTCGAAGCGGAAGACGTCGTTGGCGAAGTGTTTCGACGCGCGTTCGCCTCGAACCTCTTCGTCGAGTTCGAGGACCGGGGACCCGGCTCGCTCGCGGCGGCGTTGGGGAAGGTCCTCGACTTCGCGTTGAACGACGTGCTGCGCCGCGCGAACGCAATCAAGCGCGGGGCGAACGTTCGAACGGTTTCCTGCGATGGAGGGGATGACGGGGAGACGTCCTCCGCGTCGGCGATTCCGGCCCGGGACCCCACCCCGACCTCGAACGCGCGCGTGAACGAGCTCATCGAACTCTGCCGCGGACACCTCGACGATCGCGAATGGCGCGCGTGGAGCCGGGTCGAACTCGAGGGGCTTGATGTCGCGATGGTCGCGGCCGAGCTCGGCGTAACGCCGTCGGCGGTTCGCGGGATCCTGTTCCGCGCGCGAACGAAACTGATGAAGGTGCTCGATGCCGGAGACAACCGGGACATCCGATGATCCGATCGAGGCGGAGATCCTCGCCGCGATCGAAGATGCGATCGGTCGGGGTCGGCGCCCAAATCGGAACGCGCTCGTCGCGAGATTCCCGCGGGACGCCGATCTCGTCGATCGCCTGCTCCGGGCCACCGACCGGTATCACGAGCTGAAGCACGCGCTCGCCGGCTCGGGCGGCGGCGACCTCTGCGCCGGCACGCGCCTCGGCGACTACGAGGTCGTCGACCTGCTCGGGCGCGGCGGCATGGGCGTCGTCTACCGCGCGCGACAGCTCTCGCTCGACGGCCGGCTCGTCGCACTGAAGGTTCTCCCGCTCGCTCGCCAGGACCCGGACCGAGTGCGGCGTTTCCGTCGAGAGGCCCTCGCGCTCGCCGATCTCCATCCTCCGAGCCG
>CAZOLL010000224.1:0-7236 GCA_964580365.1 uncultured Phycisphaeraceae bacterium | reverse complement strand
TCGACGCGGCCCGGACCGGACGGCGCCGCGCGCGCGCCGCGCCGCCCGTCGAGGCGGCCGCCGCGCTCCTTGCTGCCGTCGGACGCGCCCTGCGCGCGCGCGACGCTGACGTGGAACATCGCGCTCGGGCGACCGGGCAGCGTGATGTTCTTCGACTCGACCGGGACGCGCCGCGAATACCACAGCATCAAGAGGTGCACGAGCAGCGCGACGACGAAGCACTTGTAGAGGACGTCCAGCGCCTCCCAGCGCTTCGCGAGCCACGCGAGCAGCGCGATGAGGAGGAGCGACGCGAGCACCAGGAGGTCGAGCCAGCCGACCGGCTTGCCGGGCACGCGGATCAGCTCGCGCGACTTCGCCTGGTAGAGGTCGGATGCCGCGTCGTCGCCGACCGCGAAGCAGAGTCGGAATCCGTCGGCCGTCGGCCACGGCGCGCGCTCGGACGCCGGCGTGTTGACGCCCGCGATCGGCGTCGGCGCGAGGAAGCGTCCGCGCTCGGTCATGCTGCGGTACAAGTCGAACGGCTTCGCGTTCGCCGGCGCGTCCGCGGGCGCGTCGCGATCGGACGCGAACGCGAGCATGCGGCCGTCGGCGGTGAACGCGGGCTCGCGCTCGTTCGCCGCGGTGTTCACGTCGGCGAGCGGCGAGACAACGAACGACTTCCCCGCGTCGGGCGCGGCCAAGTAGAGGTCGAAGCCGCCGGTGCCGCTTGGGCCGCCGGCGCGGTTCGAAGAGAACACGACCGCGCCGCTGCCGGGCACCGGCGCCGGGTCGGTCTCGTCGTCCGTGCCGCACAGCGACTTGACGCGCTCCGCCGCGCCGAAGCGTCCGTCGGACCAGCTCGCGCGATACAGGTCGAGTCCGCCGGCGCCGCCCGGACGACTCGACGCGAACCACAGCGCGTCCTCCGCGAACGCCGGCGCGCAGTCGTCGGCGGCGGAGTTCAGCTCCGAGAGCGGCCGCGGGTTCGACGCCTTGCCGTCGTCGAAGTCCGCGATCCACAGCTCGCGGTTGAGCCCGGTCTTCCCCGAAGCGAACACGAGCGTGCGCCCGTCGATCGACACCGTCGGCCGCGTCTCCGGCTCCGGTGTGTTCACGCCGCCCGAGAGCGGCGCGGGCGACTCCCACATCGCGTAGCGCAGCTCTTCGTCCTTCGCTCCGTCATAGCGCACGACGCCGTCGGTGAATTCCGCGTCCGTGCCGAGGTACGGCTTGAAGCGGAGGTACGCACCGAAGAAGCCCGCCCCGATCAGGGCGAGCGCGCTGACGATCGTGCGCGAGTCGATCTTCACGGGATCAACCGCCTTCCGCGTCGAGGGTGCCCACCTGCAGGTTCGAGAGGCCGGCGATGCCGCACGCGTCCATCACGTGCACGATCTTCTCGTGGCGCACCGCGCGATCGCCGCGGATCGTGACCGGCGTCTTCGGGTCGCGCGCGGCGGCCTGCGTGAGCGACGCCTTCAGCCCCGCGTCGTCCATCGGCGTGCCGGAGACGACCATCGAGCCGTCCTCGAGCACGTTGATCGTGATCTCGTCCTTCTGCTCGGTCGTCGGCGTGCCCGACTCGGCTTCGGGGAGGTCGACCTCCATCGACTTCTCGGGGTCGAGGAACGTGGTCGCGACCATGAAGAACACGAGCAGGATGAGCAGGACGTCCATCAACGACGTGAGGTTGAGCTGGAAGTCCTTCATCGTGTCGTCGTCACGGATTCGCATGGGCCGCTCCCGCGCGCGCATACAGGGTGTCGGACACACGCGCGTAGACGTCCTCGGTCGAGCGGACGAAGCGCTCGATCTTGCTGCGGAAGATGTAGTACACGGCCTGCGACGCCACCGCGATCAAGAGGCCGGACGCCGTGGTGACGAGCGCGTGCGAGATGCCGGACGCGAGCAGCTCCGGGTTGCCGCGGCCCTGCTTCAGCGCGAGCCCCGAGAACGCCAGGATCATGCCGACCACCGTGCCGAGCAGGCCGAGCAGTGGCGAGAGCACCGCGAGCACCTCGAGCGGCTTCAGGTTGGCAGCGAGGTTCTTCACCTCGCGGTGACCCGCGTCTTCGACGGCCTTCTCCACTTCGGCGGGCGTCGCGTTCGCGCGCTTGAGTCCGGCGCCGATCACGCGCGCCATCGACGAACGGTTCTGCTCGCAGAGCTGCAGCGCGGACGCCGCGCCGCCGCCTTGCGCGGCCGCGACCAGCTGGTCGCCGAAGCTCCGCGTGCCGAGCCGTCCGCGCCGCAGCCGGATCGTGCGCTCGACCATGAACCCGAGCGCGAGCACCGAGCAGATGCCGAGCGGCACCATGAACGGCCCGCCGGCCATGATGTATTCGTACAGCGTCGACGCGTTGAAGGGCGCGGGGGTCGACTGGAGCAACGTCGGATGCATCGATCTTCTCCGGTGCCGACCGTGCGGGAGTCGCCGACGGTCGTGGTGTCGGACTGTGGAGTCAGAAGCTCGCGGTCTTGGCGAGACGGTCCTTCGCGAGCGACGCGAACTGCGAGCGCGGGTGCTTGTCGAGGATCTCGCGGTATTGCAGCCGCGCGCGATCGACGTCGCCGATCTTCTCGAGGCACTGTCCGGCGTTGAACAGGCCTTCGGAGACCTCGTCGTCCGCGGCGTACAGCACCGCAACCTTCAGGAACTCCGCGAGCGCCTCCTCGGTGGCGCCTGCGGTGAAGTGCAGGCGGCCGATCTCGAGGCGCGCGCGCGCGGCGAGCACGCCCTTGTCGGCCGCGATCGTCTCGTCGAACGCGGCGCGCGCGGCGCGCGCGTTGCCGGACTTGGCGAGCGCCCGTCCGCGCCACAGCGCCGCCTCGGCGCCGTTCTCGAAGTTCGGGAAGCGGCGCTTCAGCTCGTCGAGCGCGGACGCGCCGACCTGCCATTGGTCGCACTGGCACGCGGCGAGGCCGAGGCGGAACAGCGCCTTGGCGATCACGTCGTGCTTCGGCTGCTCCTTCTTCAGGCGGGCGAGCGGCACGACGGCTTCGGCGAACTTCCCGAGCCGGTAACGGCACTCGCCGAGCAGGAAGAGCGACTCACCGAACAGCGGGCTCTTCTCGTGCTTCTCGACCAGCGCGGCGAAGCACGGCTCCGCGTGCTCCCAGTCTTGTCCGCGCAGCCGGCAGAAGCCGGCCTTGTACAGCGCGCGGTCGGCGACCGGCGAGCCCTTCACCTTCGCCGCGAGGTCGTAGAGCGGCGTCGCGTGCGCGTCGTCCTTCTTCTCGAACAGCGCCTCGGCGACAAAGAAGCACGCCTCGGCCGCGGGTGGGTCCATGTCGCCCGACGAGAAGCGCTGCGAGAGCGCGGCGCTGGCCGCATCGATGTCCTTCCGGTCCAGAGCGAGGAACACGTGCTCCACGTGGATCGCGCTCTTCACCGCGGGGTCGCTCGCGTCCTGCTCGAGGTTTTGGAGCACGCGCTCCGCGTCGTCGAGGCGGCCCGCCTTCTTCAGCACGTCGATCGTCACGCGGCCGGCGTTCCACAGCTTCGCCTGCTCGGGCTTCGCGCCGCGCATCCGCGAGAACGCGTCCAGCGCGAGGCCGGCGTCGCCGGTCTTCTTCGCGGTGAACACGAGCAGCTCGAGCGCGGCGGCGCGCAGCTCGGGCGTCGTCTCCTTCGCCTCGGCGAGCGCGCGCGCGGTGCTCGCGGCTTCCTCCGAGCGTCCCTGCTCGAACGCGGAGAAGGCGAGCTGGTAGCGCGCGGCCGGCGCGGCGGGGGCGCTCGGGAACTTTTCGAGCAGCGTGCGGCGGCATGCGTCGGCCGCGTCCTTCTGCCCCGCCTTCGCGTGGCGCTCGGACAGCTCGTACAGCGCGGCCGGTGCGGCGGCGTGGTCGGGGAACTTCGCGACGAGCTCCTCGAGCCGCGCGGTGCCGCGCTCGCCCGGGTCGAGCTTCGCGAGCGCGAGCAACGCGTCGGCGCGGTGCGTGCCGTCCTTCTCGCGATCGAGGTAGGCGCTCCATGCCGCGGCCGCGTCGTCGTTCTTCTGCGCGGACTCGAGCGACTTCGCGAGCATCCAGCCGGCCTCTTCGCGCAGCGCGGTCTCCGGCCTCCGCTCGAGCACCGCCTTGAAGCCGACCGCCGCGGCGTCGAACTTCGATCCGAGGAAGCGGGCCCACGCCAGGCGCTCCATCGCGCGCGTCTTCTGCCCGTCCGACTCTTCGCCGGAGCTGTCGCGCACCGCGGCCTCGAAGTGCGGCTCGGCGCCGGCCGGGTCCTTCGCCGCGAGCCGGCACTCGCCGAACAACAGCTCGGTCTGCGCGCGGAACTTCGAGTCCGCGTGCCGCGCGAGCAAGGTCTTCGCGAGCTGCTCCGCTTCCGCGTGCGCGCCGGCGTTGAACTTCGCCACGGCCGCCGCGTGCAGTGCGTAGTCCGAGCCGGACGCGCCGTAGGAATCCGCCGCTTCCTTCGTGCGACCGAGGTCGAACAGGAGGTCGCCGCGCGCGACCATCAACCGCTCGGCGAGCTCCGGTCGCGGCTGCCCCTTCGCCGCGCGGTCGAGGTCGGCCAGCGCGCCCTCCTTGTCCCCGGTCGCCTTCTTCGCGCGCGCCCTCCAATAGAGGAGCTCGGGGTCGGAGCCGGCCGTCTTGCGCTCGAACGCGGCGACCGCCTCCTTCGGGTGGTCCGACTGCAACAGATGGATGCCGAGCTGAAGGGTGGCCTCGGCGGCGAACCGGCTGTCCTGCACCTTGTCGAGCAGCTCCGCGAACGACTTCGCCGCGTTCTCGTGGTCCTCCGTCGCGGCGTACGCGAAGCCGCGGCCGCGCAAGGCCGCGTCGAGGAACGGACCGTCCGGCACCGAGCGGTAGGCGGCGAGCGCTTCCTTCGGACGCTTCGCCTCGAGGTGCGCCTCGCCGGTGAGCAGGCGGATCTCGGCCTCGAGCGGGTCGCCCGCGTGCTTCCTCTTGAACTCGTCGCACGCGGCGACGCAGCCGTCGAAGTCACCAGTGCGGAAGGCGCACCACGCGAGCCCGTAGCGCGCGTCCTTCGCGTTCTTGCCGTCTGGCTCCGCGGCGAGCGTCTTCTGGTAGCGCTTTTGCGCCCCGGCGAAGTCGCCCTTGCGGAACGCCGCCTCCCCCGCGAGGAAGGTCGCCGGGTTGACGAGGTAGTCCTTCTTGCCGGCGATCACGCGGTCGAAGCCGGCGATCGCGTCGTCGAAGCGGTTCTCGTCGAGGTCGATCTGCGCCAGGCGGAACGCCGCCTCGGTGACGAACTCGAACCCGGAGCGCGAGAGCAGCGTGCGGAACAACGGCGCCGCCTCGCCGCCGCGGCCGAGCTCGAACAGCGCCGACGCGCGGCGGTAGACCGCGGCGTCCTTCCGGGGATGGCTCGGGTGCTCCTCGACGAACTTCGCGGCTTCTTTCTCCGCGAGCTCGAACATCCCCTTCTCGCACAACCCGACGATGAACTGGTACTCGTCGTCGGCCTCGTCGCGCGTCGCGGTCAGCGGTGCAAACAGGGCCACGAGGGTGACGAGCAGGGCGAGCATCGCGTTCTCCCGAACAGCGCGGCGCAGGGCGTCGCGGAGCGACACCTATACGTTTAGGAGTTGCGCTGTTGGAGGAGACGGTTTTTTTCGCGTCGATCCGATCGAGTCGTCCACCGGCGCGAGCGGGCGCGAGCGGGCGCGGGCAGGCGCGAGCGAGGCATCGAACCGAGTGCGGGCATCCGCCGAGTCGGCCAGCATCGGGCGCCGGGACTTCCACTCACCGATGGGACGACGGCCCCCCCCGTGGGAAAACGGTCAAGACCCGGCGCGCGATGCTCGATGAAAGGAGGCCGTGCCGCGAACGGCGGCGGGGTAAGGAAACCGGGAGTCGACACCGATGGGTTCGAAGACGCGATTCAGCGCAGCTTTCCTGCTCCTCGCGACCGGCGTGTTCGCCTGCAGCGACCAGTCCGAATCGACCGCCTCGAACGGCGGCGGTCCGGCGGCGCAGAAGAAGGCGACCACCGGCCGGATGAACGCCTCGATGGCGCTCCACGAGAACGCCTCGAGCGACAGGTCGGACGCCGGCTCCCGCGGAGACGGCGCGGCCGCGCCGAGCGTCAGCTCGTTCGCGTACGTCCCGAAGGACGCGCTCTTCGCGCTCCGCGCCCCGTCGATCGGCGCGCTGTCCAGAGCGGTCATGAACAGCGAGTTCGCGAAGGCTCTCTCGCGTTCGGGCGTGGTCGACGTCGGCGAGGGCGTGAAGACCCTGCTCGACAAGGCGCGCACGGCGATCGTGTCGGGCGACGCCTCGGCCGCGCCGCTGTTCGACGCGCTGATCGCGGTCGAGGGCGAGCTGTCGTTCGCGATCCTCGCGGTCGATCCGTCCGCCATCGAATCGAGCGGCAAGGAGCCGTTCACCGCCGCCATGTTCCTCGACGCCGGCGACCGTGGCGACGCGATCGTCGCCGCGCTCGATGGCCTGACCGGCAGGCCGCCGCGCGGCACAACGGTGGACCGCGTCGGCGACGGCCACTACCGCATCCACGACCACGAGATGCAGTTCGAAGTCGGAATGCACGGCCAGTGGCTGGTCGGCGTGCTCGCGCCCGGCGGCCAGCGGGCGCCCACGATCGACGAGCTGTTCCAGATCGAACGATCCGGGTCGTTTCTCTCCGCCGACGTGCGGAAGCTCTCGCGCGACGCCGACACGCTGACGCCGGCGGCTTCGATCGAGGCGTACTTCAACGTGGTTCCGCTGCTCGCGATGGCGAAGTTTGCGGCGCCGCCCGAAGCTCGCGAGGCGATCGACGCGTTCGACGTCGACGCGCTGCGCGGCGTGGTCGTCTCGCTGGCGTTCGATTCCGACGGTCGCACCAACGACGCATTCTCCGTCGTGTCGCCCGGTCGCCGCGACGCGCTCACTTCACTGTTCGACCCGAAGGCCTTCGACCCCGCGTTCGCCCGGTTCGCGCCGGCGGACGCCGACGACGTCGGCGCCTTCGCGTTCGACCTCGAGCGCGCGTACCGCGGCATCCGCGGTCGCATCCCGGCCAGCGCGCGCGCCGAGCTCGACGCGGCGCTGGAGCACGTGAAGATCGACGAAGGCATCGACGTCGAGCAGGACGTCCTCGCCACGTTCGGACCGAACGTGATGACGGCGATGCGCGGCAGCTGGATGCCGAACGAGGACGAGGAAACCGATTTCGAGGCGGTGGTCGCGATCGAAGTGCGCAGCGCGACGCGCGCCAGCCATCTGTTCGACATCGTGCGCGAGCAGTTCCCGCTCCCGCTCAAGCCGCGCTCGGTCGCC
>CAZOLL010000223.1:0-7246 GCA_964580365.1 uncultured Phycisphaeraceae bacterium | reverse complement strand
GAAGGCGCTGGAGCCCTGGTGGTAGATACCCTCGGCCTTGCACCGGCGGATAGGGTTGTTGGCGAGGGTATTCGCGGCGGCAGTTGCGTCGAAGTCGAAGCCGTCGCGCAGGCAGTCATCGATCGTGTTCGAGTCGAACAGGTGGGCGTCGCCGGTGACCTGGATCGCATCTCCCACGCAATCAACGATCTGATTGCCGGTAAACGTCGATCCGTTCCCGTCCACGTCGATCGCGGGGAAGAACGTGTCGAGCGCACCGCGAATCACGTTGTTCTGCACCGTGATCGAAGTCGTTCCCGAGTCGACGGCGACTCCCGAACCGCGCGAATCGGTGATCTCGTTCGCGTCGACGAGGCCCGACGCGGCCGGCGCGAGCACGAAGATCGCATGGAAACTGAGCGACCCTCGGATCGTGTTGCCGCGGACGGTGAAGGCGCTGCCGCGGACGAAGAAGCCGCTGTCGCAGTCGACCACCGAGTTGTTCTCGATCGTCGCGTTCGTGCCCTCGACGAAGGCGGCGCCGCTGACGCTGTTCTCGAACACGCAGTCCCGCACCACGGTGGCGTCGGACGAACCGCCGCTGACGCTGACACCATTGCTCCCGGTCAGCACGAACCGCGAGGCGAGCACCTGGAGGTCGGCGACGTTCGTTCCGGAAACCCCGGAGTCGTTCATCTGTTGGAAGAGGCACTCGCTCACGACCGCGTCCTGGCAGTCTTCGACGCGGATGCCGTCGCTCCCCGCGAAGAACCGGCAGCGCGTGATCCGCGCCCCGTCCGCACCGACGAAGATGCCGGCGCTGTCGCAGCGGAGCAGAGTCAGGTTCGTCGCCTCGAAGCCGCTCGCCGTGACCTCGATGCCGAAGCCCTGCGTGTTCGAGTCGGTGAGAGTCGCGTTGCGCACGACGAGGCCCGAGATCGACACGTCTGCGGCCTGCACCCGCAGTCCGGGTCCCGCGGCGGCGCCGCCGGCCGGCAACGCCTCGAGGATCGCCTTCTTGCTCGCGACGATCGTGAGTCCGGCGAGGCCGGCGCCAATCGTCACGTTCTCCTGGTACACGCCGGCCTTGATCTCGAGGGTGTCGCCGGCAGCAGCCGCTGCGATGCCCGATGCGATGGTCGGATGGGCGCCGCCCTTCTTGACGACGATCGTCGCCGCGCGGAGGTCGTCGGCGAAGAGCGCGAGCGCGAGGAAGAGGATCGGCTTCAAGTTCGGGTTCACGTCTGGCTCCTGTCCGGGCGGGGTCAGTCGATTTCGGCGGGCACGTTCTCGCCGCCGGTCTTGAAGACATTGGCTTTGAACTGCGCGGTGCCGGAGTTCGTGAGGTCGAGCCGGCACTTCAGGAACGAGTTGTTCCGCACGATCGAGTTCTGGCCGCGATGGTCGAGGCCCTCGGCGCCGCTGCCGCGCACCGAATTGTCCTCGAGGAGCGTGTTCGCGGCGCTTGCGTCCACGAAGATCCCGTCGTCGCCGAAGATCCCGGAGACGAGGTTGTCGCTCAGGTCGCAGTCGCCCTTGAGGACGGCGAAGCCGATCCCCACGCAGTCGCGCACGCGGTTGCCGGTGAACACGCCGCCGGCGGAGTCGCACTCGAAGACGAAGTCGTCCGTGACGGCGCACTCGATCGCCTCGTTGTTGCGCACGCGCATCTCGATGCTGTCTTGCACGGAGTACGGTCCGATCGCGGCGCGCCGGATCGAGTTGTTCTCGACGATCGCATCGCCGCAGGCATCGACCAGCAGCGACGTGTTGTCCTGAGTGCCGTCGACGATGTTGCCGCGCACGCGCGCGACGGCGGCTTCGAACACTTCGATGGCCCCCTCGCACTCACGGATCCGGTTCTTCTCGACGATGAGCGGCGAGCCGTCGCTCAGCACGATCGCGGACGACGTGCATTGCTGGAGCCGGCACTTCGACACGCGCACGTTCGAGTTCCCGTTCGTTCCCGTGGCGATCCCGGAGCCGTTGATGGCGAGGAATCGGCAGCCGCGAATCGTCACACCGGCGCAGCCGTCGAGGATCACAGCGTCGAGATCGTGCGCGCGCAGCGAGCACTTCGAGAGCTGCGCATCGGTCGCACTCGTCAGCAGCACGCCGCTCGTGCCGCCGAGAGTGCTGCACTTCTTCAGCCTCGGCTTTCCGGTGCCTTCGAACTCGAACCCCGCCGGGGTGCAGCCGCGCGCGACGCACTTCTGCGCGAAGAATCCGTCGGCGGTGACGCGAAAGCCGCTGCCGGGCTCACCGAAGTTCGGCTCGCGCGCGTTCTGGACCACGATGCCGACGATGCGGACGTCGTCGGCGTCGACTTGGACGCCGGGTCCGGCGGCTGCGCCGCCCGCGGGGCGCGCTTCGATCACGACCGCACCCGTTCCGCCCAGGCCGACCAGGCGCAGGCCGACCTTCGACGCGACGATCGTCACGTTCTCCTGGTAGACGCCCGCCTGCACCTCGACGGTGTCGCCGGCGCTCGCGGCGTCGATGCCCTGCTGGATCGTCGGGATCGCCCCGCCTTTCGAGACGGTGACGGTCGCGGCGCCGGCGGGGGCAACGAGAACGAGCGGGAGAAAGGTCGCAAGCAGTGGGTTTCGCATCGAGGTCTCCGTCCGAAGGACGCGACCCGCGGCCGGGGACCGACGCGAATTCGGCGACGATCCAACTCCGCGGCCGGCACGCGTCGGTCGAACGGAGATTTCGTCGATTCCCCGCGGGTCGGTCGGCGCCCGCATCCCGATTCACCGGGGATTCGACACTCACCGAGTTCCGCGAGGGAAAGCCATGTCGCCGAAGTCGTACCGCTCTTTCATCTTCGCCGTGATCGCCGCCGCCTCGACCGGCGGGCCGCTCTTCGCCCAGTCGAGCGGATTCGTGCCCGGCGACCTCTACCTGTTCAGTCCCGCGATCACCGGGTCGAGCTCGACGGACGGCGCGCTCCTGCGCATCGATCCGACGACCGGCGCGACGACGGTGCTCGTCGACCTGGATGTGACCGCTTCGACGCCGCAGAGCGCGGCGTACGACAGCTACCGCAACCGCATCGTGTTCCAGGGACGCCCAGCCGGCGTCGCCGGACAGAGCGCGCTGTGGATGGTCGACGGCAACGGCGCGCTGCAGAAGCTCGGCTACGACGGCAAGCCGCTGCGCACCTTCGCGCCGTCGGGCGACGGCAAGATCTACCTGCTCGACGATTCGGACGGCACCGCGTGGATCGAGTACATCGACGCCGCGAACGTGCGCCACCCGCTGATGCAGGACATCGGTCTCGCGCCGTTCACGATCAACGACAACTTCGGCTTCGACGTGCGCGCGATGCTGTACGACCCGGCGAGCCACCGCCTGTTCATCGCGTCCTACAGCGCGGCCTCGGTCGTCTGCACCGGCGGCAACACGGCGGACGTGAACCTGCGCAGCATCCAGCTCGACACGGCGGGCACGCAGGTGATCGGCCCGGTGATCTGCAACCAGTTCGCGGTCGACCCTTCCGGTCCTGGCGAGATCCCGGTCGGGCTGTCCTTCGGCCAAAACGGCCAGCTCCTGCTCGTGGTCGACACCGGCACGAACGCGCAGAACAGCCGCATGATCTCGGTCGACCCGAACACGCTCGCGATGACGTCGTTCGCCGCGAACGGCAGCTACGTCGGCGCGGCGGCGACCAACGCGGGCACGTGGTCGAGCGCGCTGAACAAGGCGGTGATCCTCGACACGGGCAACGACGTGCTGCGCAAGTTCGGAGCGGGCGAGAGCGCGCTGGCGACGTCGCTGCCGGTTTCGAGCGCCGGCGGCTCGGGTGAGATCGCGACGATGTTCGAGATCCCGGTCGATCCGTGCGCGAGCGCGTTCGTCGCCTACGGCGCCGGGCTCGCGGGAACGGGCGGGCAGGTGCCGTCGATGTCGGGTTCGGGCTGCCCCGAGCCGGGCGCGGCGGTGCAGGTGACGATCTCGAGCGTGCTGGGCGGCGCGGGCGGCGTGTTCTGCATCGGCTTCTCTCCCGCGTCGATCCCGCTGCTCGGCGGCAAGTTCTTGGTCGGCGGTTCCGTCGTGGCGGTGCCGATCACGATGCCGGGGAACGGCATCGCGTCCTTGCCGGGCGTGATCCCGAACGACGTGAACCTGCTCGGCCTCGACGTGTACCAGCAGGCGGTGTTCGTCGACCCGGGAGCGGTGCTCGGCGCCTCGATGACGAACGGGCTACGCGTCGAGATTCGCTGACGCTGCGATGTCGGACGGGGCCGCGTCGTCTCGAATCGGTCGGCGCGGCCCCGTCGCGTTGCAGCCCGCGCGTCAGTTCTGGAAGTGGCCTTCGATCGTCAGCCGGACGTTCTGCCCGGTGAACGTCACCGAGGTGACGACGAGGACCTCGTAGATCGCGCCATGCGCGAGCGTGATCCCGCTGATGTTGAAGTTCGAGCTGCCGTGCGTGATCGTCGCTCCCGAAACCTCTTGGAACCCATTGGCGGGATCGAGCAAGCGCACGTCAGAGATGACCGCGCTCGATCCGGTCGGGAACAGCACCGTCCCGCCGAGAGAAGTGATCGAAGACGACGCATGCGTGTTCTTGACGTCGGCGACGAATCGGTCGTGGTCGCACCAACCGAGGCCCTTGCGGATGAGGTCGGTCGATGAGCTGATTTCGAAGAGGTCGAAGATGTTTGCTCCGCCGAAGCCGGCGACTGCGGTCGAAGGGGTAAACGCGAACTCGACGTCTGCCGCCGTCCCTGGGTCGCCGAACGCGATCGTGACGGCGATCGAGCTGTTCGAATCCACGCTCAGGCCATCGAAGTGAGCGGATTCGCCGTCACCCGCGGGCGTTGCGGCTGGTTCCTTGTCCCCCCCGGGGCTGGCGGTAATCGTTCCCGGATTTGGCGGGTTCCCGGTTGAGCCCTTCCTCCGGACGATGACCGTAAGGTCCGTGATCGTGCGCTGCGGATCGAGATCGTTCGGCAGTGTCGCGCTGACCGTGTTTCCATTGGTGATGGCTGCTGACGACAGGCTGGTCGATTCCTGTCCGCCGTTCAGTGGGATGCTGCCGAGCGGAGTGTCGCTGAACCGGACCACCGCGCTCGCGCTTCCGGCAATACCGGCGACACAGAGAACGAATGCAAACAGCTTCTTTGGAGTACTCACGCAATCTCCCTTTCCTCACCCCGACATTCGCAGGATCGATCGGACCCCTTCCGACCGATCTGGTCACCCCCCGCGGGGGGGGGCGCGGAGTCACCGTACTTCTCCGAACGAACGCTCGTCAATTCTGCCGGGCGCGGTGAACCGCTCCCATCCCCAGCTGCGACTCCCTTCCGACGCCAAGACGCGGACCAAGTGATCGGGACGATCGATCGCGTGCGGCGGCGGATCGAGGAGTGGTCTGCCGGGGCGGCGCTCGCGCGCGTCTCCGGCGAGCTGCAGCACCTCGTTGCTGACGACGTCGCCGATCTCCGAATCGCGATGGGGGGAGACGAGGCGCAGTGTCGTGATTCCGGTGGGCCTCTTGCCATCGGAATCACTCCCATGTCCACGCGACTCTTCGCTCTCGTCTCCCTCTTCGCGTCCGTCACGGGCTTCGTCGATCGCGCGCATGCGCAAGCGGGCGACTTCGTGCCGGGCGACTTCTGCTTGATCAGCCCCGTAGTCCAGGGGCTCTCGCCCACGTCGGGCGCCATCATGCGGATCGACCCGGCGACGGGCGCCGCGTCGATGTTGGTCGACCTCGACCTGACGCTCGGGCGCCCGCAGACGATGGCCTACGACGCGTACCGCAACCGCATGATCTTCACCGGCGGCCCGGTCGGTGCGTCGGCGAATTTCGCGACGTGGCTCGTCGACGGCAACGGCGCGCTGCAAGCGCTCGGGTTCGACGGGCGCTTGATCCACGCGTTCGCGCCGACGGGTGACGGCAGGATCTACTACCACGACGAATCCGACGTCACGGCGTGGATCGGCTGGATCGACGCGGCGAATCAGCCGCACCAACTCCCTGATGCCGCCGGCGCGGCACCGCTGCTCCTGAACGGACTGCCGTGGCCGAACCCGAACGCGATGCTGTGCCACGCGCCGACCAACTCGCAGATCGTCGCGGAGTTCAACACCGCGCAGTTCTCGTGCACCGGAGCGAACACGGTCGATCTGAGCGTGCGGCGCATCCCTTGAACGCGGCGGGCACGCAGGCCTCCGGCGCGGTGATCTGCAACCAGGTCGTCGTCGACCCGCTCGGCGCCAACACGCCGGTCGGTCACTCGCTCTTGCCGAGCGGAGCGATCCTGCTCGTCGTCGACACCAACCAGAACGCCTTGCAGCCGCGCATGATGTCGATCGACCCCGTGACGCTCGCGGCGACACCGTTCGCGCAGAACGGCCCGTACACCGGTTCGGCCGCATCGAACGCCGTCGCGTGGTCGTCCCGGCGCGGCGAGGCGGTGATCCTCGACTCGTTCAACGACGTCCTGCGCGGCTTCTCGTTGGGGTCGAGCGGCACCGGGGCGGTGATCACGCCGTCGACGCCGATCAGCACCAATGGCAGCTCCGGCGAGACCGCGACCTTGCTCGAGATGGCGGTCGATCCCTGCGCCGGTGACTTCCTCGCCTACGGCGCGGGCCTCGGCCCGAACGCGCCAGGGAAAGTTCCGGTGCTCGCGGGCGGCGGCTGTCCGACTCCCGGCGCGAGCGTCAGCCTCGCGATCACGTCGGTGCGCGGCGGCGCCGCGGGCGTCGCCAACGCCGGGTCCTTGTTCCTGCCGGGCGCGATCCCGCCGAACGGCGCGTTGATCGGACTCGACGCATACTTCCAGTGTGCGTTCAACGACCCGACGGCGATTCGCGGCGCGACGCTGACGAACGGTTTGAAGATGGAGATCCGCTAGCGTTGTGACTCGAAGCGGCGTTCCGATTCGCGGCGCGCAGAGGATTCCAAGCGGGCCGCAGCCCGTGGTGTTGCGCTCGCGCTCCGTCACGGAGCGATCGCGGTCGCGACGGTCGCGACCGTGTCGTAGCCCTGCGCGCCGGTGGCGTGAGCAATCGCGAGGTCCGCGATCGTGCCCGGCATCGTTTCGTTGAGGAAGCTCGTGTTGCCCCAGTCGGCGTGATCGTTGTAGCAGTCGAAGCCGGACGCGGCGTTGAAGTCGAGCATCCCGTCGAAGCTCGTGCGCGCCAGCCACAGGTCGCTCTGCGGGAGCGCCGCCGGGTCGAGCGAGCACGTGCCGCCGTACGCGATGTAGCCCTCGTCGAGCGCGACCACGCCTTTCAAGGCGTCGTTGTC
>CAZOLL010000222.1:0-7269 GCA_964580365.1 uncultured Phycisphaeraceae bacterium | reverse complement strand
TGGCCGAACACGTGCGCCATGACGAGCTTCTGGTCCACCAGCATGTTGGACCGCATCAGGTAGGCGTAGCAGGGGTCGTTGTTGATCACGAGCTCGTAGATCTTCGAGAGCCCGTAGCTGTACCCCTTCGCAAGCTGGTCGTACTCCATCCCGAAGCGCCAGTGCGGGAAGCGCGTCGGGAACCCGCCGAAGGCCGCGACCTCGTTCAACTGATCCGAGTCGAGCAGCTCGAAGATCGTGTGGAAGAAGTCGAGGCCGAACTCGCGCGCATGGCGCTCGATCTCCTTCCGTGCGGCTTCGAGTTCGGGGGTCAGGTTGCCCATCGCTTCGCGGTCCTCGTGAGCGCGAGACGAGCGCGCGACGAGCGCTCGAACACCGCCTATCTTGGCGAGTCGTTCGGCCGGGGTTCGAGCGGTTCTTGAGGTTTTCCGGCGGCGCGCGGCGGGATCGCCGGCCGCGGCGTCACTTGTCGATGCGCATCCGCGCGCGCAGGCCGTCGTGCTCGAACGTCAGGCCGAACTGCACGGTCGTGAAGCTCTCGGTGAAGCTCTTCTCGACCGCGTCCTTCTTGGGCGCCAGCGGATTCCCGCAGGTCGAGGACTCCATCGTCTTCATCGACTCGTTCCAGCGGAACGTGCCGCCGAGCGGATCCGCGATCGTCTCGCCCCACAGGCGCTGGTGGACGGCGACGGGGTCTTCGTTCGGAAACAGGCGCTTCCACTCGTTGAGGATCGGCAGCGCCCCCCACGCCGCGTTCCGGCGCTGGTTCCCGAACTCCTCGTGCAGGAGCTGGTCGAGGGATTGGAGCACGCGCTGCTTCAGCTCCAGCGTGATGCTCTTGCCGAACGGCGCGGCGGGCTTCTCCGCGGCGTTCTTGCGGTCGATCGCGCGCCGGATGACGTCTTCGTTCAGCGAGACCGTGAGCCGGCGGGGCGACACGCAATAGAAGAGGTGGTGCTCGGCCGGACGCCCGTCTTCGTCGGTGCCCGCGCCGAAGTCGCCGGAGACCTGCACGTACGCGTCCTCGCCGTGCTTCTTCGTCTGGAAGCGCACGAGCCCCGGCGCCGAGTCGTTCGCGTACGTGCGCAGGAACGTGAGGAAGGCCGCGCACCCGAGCGCGTCTTTCACCGCGACCTCGAACGCGACGGGGATCTCGTTCAACCGCGCTTCGACGAGATCTTCGAAGTCGGAGTCCTCGGACTTCGCCTTCGCGAAGTCGTCCCAGATCGCGCCGTCGTCGAAGTACACGGAGAAGTGGTTCCCGATCCACGAGATCGGGTTCACGTCGATCTCGCCGGTCATGCTCTCGAACATGCCCTGACCGGTTTTGAAGATCGAAGAGTCCGGGTTGATCGCCTGCACGTAGTGCGCGATCGACTCCGCGTGCGGGTCGCCGTCGCCCGGCTTCAGCTCGACGCCGGCAGTGACTTCGGTGAACTCGCGGAACTCGCTGCCCGCGATGAGCGGCATCACCGTGAGGTCCGTGTCGAGCGCCGTGCCGTCGATCGCGATCTTCAGCGCGATGGGGTCGAAGTAGTTGGCCCAACGCGACTGGTAGGAGTTGCGGAAGCGCCCGTACGCGTCGGCCTCCGCCTGCGTGACGCGATCGAACGCGAGCTCCACGGCCGGCGTGACGAACTGGAACGAGCCGTACGTCGCGCCGAGCGCGGCCCGTGCCTTCGAGTCCTCTTCGGAGAGCGAGCCGCGGTCGATCTCGCGCGCGTGGAGCTCGGCGAACTCCTGGCACGCGCGCGCGCGGCGCGACGAACCGATGCGCCACTTCGGCGAGCACCACCGCCGGATGGTCGGGTCCGACAACAGCACGAGCGCGTTCTCCCCGGCGCCGCGCGGGTAGCGATCGCGGAAGAAGCGGTACTCGTCGAGGCTCGCGAGCGATTTGCGCGCGCCGCTCGCCGTCTGCACGATCGCGTCGAGCTGCGCTTTCGAGTTGGTGACGACGATCGTCGAGCCGATGCGCGCCAGGTAGGAGCACAGCGAGCGATCCGGCGTGCGGACGAAGCTCCAGCTCGCGATCGCTTCGCCCTCGGCCGGGAACTGTCCGCTGCCGCGCTCCACGTCGTCCGCGGCCGCGAGCTCGAGCTTGGTGCGCAGCAGCGTGTGCAGCCCGTCCGCGTTCTCCGACTCGAACAGGAGGGCGATGTCGGTGCCCGATTCGAAGTCGACGTCGGCGCCCGTCATCGCGACGCTCTTCACGAAGCGGTCGCCGAACAGGCGCGTCAGCGCCGAAAGGCCGAGGCCGAGCTGGCGCTCGTACTTCTCGCGCGGCAGACCCTTGGTCGCGCGCGCGGAGAACAGGTCGACGAGCGGCGACGCGCGGCGCTCCAGCTCGTCGGCGAGGCCGAGGTACGCGTCGAAGCTCGGGCACAGCACGGCGTACTGGTCTTCGGGGATCGAGTTCGCGAGCGGGTCGACCTCCGGCTTCAGATCCTTCACGAGCGGCGTCCAGTCGAACGCGCGCGTGGAGATGCCGGCGATCGTGTCGAGCAGGACGGTCTCGTCCTGCTGCGTCGAGAGGCGCAGCTCGCGGTCCCACTGCAGGTTCTCGGCGAGGGCGCGTGCGCCCGAGAACGTCGCGAACGTCGCGTCGAGCCCGGTCTCGTTGCCGAAGCGCTGCGTCGGCCGCGGGACGTCGGCGGCGGGCGCCGCGGTCGTCCCGCTCGAGGCCGCGATCGCGGCGCGCGCTTCGAGCGCCTGGTGCGCGAACCATGCGCGGCCGGGGAGATCGGCCGACGCGAGCCGCTCGTAGTGCTCGGCCTTGCCCTGGAGGAACAACGCGAGCTGCGGTTCCGAGGCCGCCGCGGCGCCGGGGACGCGAAACGCCGAGCTCGTCGCCTTGTTCCCGTCCTCGTCCGGACCGATCACGCGTCCGGTCAGGTCGCCGGGCGAGTTCGTGCGCGCGACGATGCTGAGGATCTCGCCGAAGGCGCCGTCGGTCGCCGGGTCGGCGGGCGACGCCACGAGGTACGCCTCGCCGTCGCCGTCGAGCTGAACGCTCGTGACGAGCCCCGGGTCGTTCCACATCGCGTCCTGCAGTCGCCACGGCTGGTTCGCGAGCGGCGACGGCTTGCCGTCCGTCCACTCGAGGCTCGAGAGCTGCGCCACGAACCAGCGCTCCGCCGCCGGCGCGACGCGCGCGGACGAGAAGACGCAGAAGGCAAACAGCGCGACGCGCGCGCGAACGAACGAACCGGCAATCAGCGACATGACGTTGCCCCTCGTGCTCGAGAACCACTCCTCGCCGCACAAACTATCAACCGCTTCTTTCGGTCACGAATCGGCCGAACTCGAGTCGAGTCTTCGAGCGGCGCCCCGCACGCCCGGGGAGTCTGGAGCGCCCGACCCGGGCGTTGTAGGTTCACTTCCGACCCGACTCCCCCACACTCCCCGCGCGGACCCCGCCGCGGTTCGCGCCGGCTCGAAGGAAACCCGCCCATGAACGCACTCGCTTCGCTCGCTCTCGCCGGAGTCGCCGCCGCGCTCCTCGCCGCGCCGCATTCCGACGACAAGAACGTGAAGAAGGACGACCCCCTGATGCTCGGCAACTTCTCCGTGAGCCTCACGGTGAAGGACATCAAGGCGTCGAAGGCGTTCTACGAGAAGCTCGGCTTCCAGCAGGTGGCGGGCGTCCTCGAGCAGAAGTGGGTCGTCCTGCAGAGCGGCACGACCAACATCGGCCTGTTCCAGGGCATGTTCGAGAAGAACAGCCTGACGTTCAACCCGGGTTGGGACCACGAGAAGAAGACGCCGAAGGACTTCCAGGACGTCCGCGAGCTGCAGAAGCTGTTCAAGTCGCGCGGCATCGAGCTGGACAACGAGGCCGACGAGGCCTCCGACGGGCCAGCGTCGTTCTCGCTCACCGACCCCGACGGCAACCCGATCCTGTTCGATCAGTTCGTCCCGAAGCCGAGGCGCTGAGCGCGAGACCGGTCGTCCGTCCGGGAGCTTCGTCCTGCGCCCGCTTCGATACTCGATCAACGTCACGCTCGACGGCTGCTGCGATCACCGCGAGATCGCCGCGGACGAGGAGCTGCATCGTCACGCGGTCGGAAACCTCGCGCGCGCGGACGCGCTCCTCTTCGGCCGCGTGACCTACGAGATGATGGAGTCCGCGTGGCGACCCGCGACCACTGCGGTGCCGTCGAGCGGGATGCCGGAGTGGACCAGGCCGTTCGCGAAGACGATCGACGCGGCGAAGAAGTACGTCGTGTCGAGCACGCTGGAGCGCGTCGACTGGAACGCGGAGCTCTTGCGCGGCGACCTCGCAGCGGCGGTCGCGCGGCTCAAGCACGAGCCGGGCAACGGCCTGTTCGTCGGAGGCGTGACGCTTCCGCTCGCGCTCGCCGAGCTGGGTCTGATCGACGAATACGAGTTCGTCGTGCAGCCCCGGGTCGTGGGCCGAGGACGTCGATTGTTCGAAGGCCTCTCGAAGCCGCTCGAGTTGAAGCTCAAGAGCCGCCTCGAGTTCGCGTCGGGCGCGGTCGCGATGCGCTACGAGCCGAAGCGCTCGCGCTAGAGCCCGCCGAAAGGCCCTGCATGCAACGACCCGGCGCGTCGCGAGTGCGGTCGCGACGCGCCGAGTCGTTCGGAACTACCACCGAGCGGGCCTGCCCGACCCGCTGGTTCTCACCAGACCTCGTCCGACTTCTTCTTCGCGCCCGCCTTCGCCGGCGCCGGCGCGCTGTGCATCGGGCCCTCGTGCGCTTCCGCCATCGCGGCCGCGAGGCCGAGGCCGACCATTCCGGTCGGAGAGAAGCAGTCGATCGAGATGCCGCCCGCATCGCAGTGGACCGCGAGCGCGATGCTCTTCAAGTGCTCCGCGACGGTCTCGGCGAGCGGGAGCTGCGCCGCGTCGAGCGGCACGCCGCTCTCCTGGATGAGCGCGGGGATGAACGGCGTCGCCGCTTCGTACGCGACCGGCACCGTCTTCTTCAGGTCGAGGTGCATCCACAGCGCCGCGGACTCCGGCTTCGTCCCGCCGAACGCGCGGCGCAGCGACGCGAGGCCCTCGTCCGACGCCAGCGTCTCCGCGCCCTTCGGGGTCTTGCCGAGGTAGGACTTCAGGCCGGGGCCGGACACGGCGCCGACCAGGCGCTTGCCGACGACCGCGAACGCGGGCTGCACCGGCGCGCCCTCGATCACGACCGAGAACGCCTCGCGGCCGTCCGCGAGCGGCAGCGGGCGCAGCTCGACGCCCTCGCTCGCCAACTGCTCCTTCGCGGTCTCGATCAGCTTGTGGAAGCGATCGACGTCGCGAAGCTCGAGCGAGAAGACCGCGTCGGGGATGAACCCACTCTTCGGCGCCGCGAGCGCGAGCGACACTTCGCTCCCGAACGCCGGGACGAGGTCGGTCAAGAGGTCGAGCGAACCGACCTTCGCGTGCGAGAGGCTCTCGTCCACCGCGTTCGCGGCGTTCGGCGCGAGCTTCTTCGTGGCGGCGCGCACCTCGGTCAACAGCTTCTCCGGGTCGAAGCGCAGGCCGGCGAAGAACGCGGTGCCCGCCGGGGCCGTGTCGAGCGTCGGGAAGCCGCCGCCGAGCGAGTTGAGCGGCGCGAGCACGCCGGTCGGCTCGCCGTCGAACGCGAGCAGCGCCGACTCCCGCACGCCGCCCTCGACGAACGAGATGCCGAGCGCGACGCCGCGCACGGTGTCGAGCCCGAGGATCCGCATCTCTTCCATTGCGATCGGCGGCACGCACGACTCGAAGAGGCCGGTGGCCCGCTTCAGGTCGAGCATGACGAACGCGGCCGTCGAGCCGGCGGCGACGCGGTCCTTGAACTTGCGGTAGCTCGCCGTCGACGCGAGCGAATCCTGGCGCGCGCCGCGCGCCGCGGCCTCGAGCGTGCGCTTCGAGCCGCTGATCCACCAACGCGGACCCGAGATGTCGGCGAACGCGCGCCCGTGGATTCCGTCGGGGCCGTGGAAGGTGATGACGGTCGCGTCGCGGCCGCCGACCATCTCGTGCGTGACCTCGAGCCCGTCCGGCGGCGAGGCGAGGAACTGCTTCACGTGGTCGCGCAGCGCCGGGCCGGGCGTGATCGACAGCGCGCCGTCGAGCGAGAACCACACGTCGCGGCCGTTGCCCTTCCCGTCCGAATCGGCTTGAGCGCTGGTGATCTGGTGGAAGAGCCACGCGGAGACCGGGTGCTCCGGCGACACGCGCATCGGCTTCTCGTCCGGTCCGCCGAACGCGACCTCGATGCCCGCGATCCCGAACGCCACCTCGCCCTCGAGCCACTGCGACACCGGCGAGTGCGCGAGCATCGAGGCGACCGGGTCCTTCGGGTCGACGCCCGGCAGCGACTGGAAGAGCGGCGCCAGGAAGGTGCTGACCTCCGACTCGCGCAGGAGCGCGGCGAGGTCGAGCTCGCGCAGCCCCTGGTCGAGGGCGCGCGCGTCGAACGACGCGTAGACGAACGTCTCGCTCGGCAGGCAGTCCGCGAGCGTCGTCTCGGCACCGCCGGCGGACGCCGGGACGGGCCAGAGCGCCAGCGCGCCGACAGAGATGGAAGCGAGGAGAAGGCGAGCGCGACCGAGCGACGGACGGGACGCGGGGTTCATGGAGGGCTCCCTGGAAGCGGTGAGCCCGGAAAACGACGGAGCCGTGGGCTGGGTTCCCGTCGTCCGGGCGAGACTCGGTTCTTTGCGAGGCGTCGCGGCTCGGGACGGGCCCGAGGGGTTCGGGTCCGCGCGATTCGGGAAGCGGGGACGGGCTAGGCCCCAGGCGCGAATCTCGGCTCGAGTTCTCGCGCCTGGGGCCGCTCCCGCTTCCCGTTCCCGGAGAGCCCGCGGACCCGAGTCCCGAGAGCCCGAGGGCCGAGTCTCGGCCGCCGAGCCTCGATTCTCGACCGCTACGATCCCCCGCCGTCCGTCCGAGGAGCCCCCTTTGGAGTCGCGCCGCTCCCTCTACCGCATCATCGCCGCGTCGTCGGCCGGCACGTTGATCGAGTGGTACGACTTCTACATCTTCGGCTCGCTCGCCACGATCATCGCCAGCTCGTTCTTCCCGAAGGGCAACGAGACCGTGGCGCTGCTGTCGACGCTCGCGACCTTCGCGACGGGTTTCGTCGTGCGGCCGTTCGGCGCGATCGTGTTCGGCCGCATCGGGGACGTCGTCGGGCGGAAGTCCGCGTTCCTGCTCGCGCTCGTGCTGATGGGTTTCGCGACCTGCGCGATCGGCATCCTGCCGACCTACGAGCGCGTCGGCGTGCTCGCGCCGATTGGCCTCGTGCTGCTCCGCCTCGTGCAGGG
>CAZOLL010000221.1:0-7322 GCA_964580365.1 uncultured Phycisphaeraceae bacterium | reverse complement strand
GCCGATGCACGCCGGACCAGTTCGGCTCGCTGCGGCTGGTGATGGCCGGCGCGGAGAAGCTCACCGCCGCGCTCGCCGACGCGTTCGAGGAGCAGTTCGGCGTCCGGCCCTACGAGGGCTACGGCGCCACCGAGTGCGCACCGGTCATTGCGGCGGGCGTGCCGTCGTTTCGCGCGCCCGGTTTCTTCCAGCCCGGACGCAAGCACGGCTTCATCGGCCCTGCGCTCCCCGGCGTCCGCGTGCGCGCGATCGACCCGGAGACGAACGAGCCGCGTGCGCCCGGGGAGGAGGGCCTGCTCGTCGTGCGCGGACCGAACGTGATGCAGGGTTACCTCGGCCGCCCCGATCTCACCGCCGCCGCGCTCAAGGACGGCTGGTACGTGACCGGCGACATCGGCGTGGTCGACGCCGAGGGCTACGTGCGCGTCACCGACCGCCTGTCGCGCTTCTCGAAGATCGGCGGCGAGATGGTGCCGCACGGGAAGGTGGAGGAAGCGCTGCACGCGGCGCTCGGCCGCAAGGACGGCCCGTGGTTCGTCGTGACCTCGCTGCCCGACGAGAAGAAGGGCGAGCGGCTCGCGGTGCTCACGCGGCTCGCGCTCGGCGAAGTGCCGCCGGTGGTCGAGAAGCTCGCGTCGATGGGCCTGCCGAACCTCTTCATCCCGCGCGCCGACGCGTTCGTCGCCGTGAAGGAGTTCCCGCTGCTCGGCACCGGGAAGCTCGACTTGCGGGGCGTGCGCGCGCTTGCTGCCGCGGGCGGGACCGGTGCGACTGGCGCCAGCGGCGCCACTGGTGTCACTGGATCGTGAGCTTCACGGGGTCGTAGAGGCCGAAGACGCCGGTGGGCGAGCTCGGGTCGAGGGTGGCCGGCGCGAAGTAGATGGAGAGCCCGAGCACCGACGGCACGTTCGGCGTCACGAAGGTCGCGGTCGCCTTGCCGTCCGCGTCGAGCACGCCGGCGTAGCCGTTGCCGAGCGGGCCGTTCGGGAACGACGCGAAGTAGTAGAAGAGCGAGTCGGGAGCGAGGCGGAACACGCGGTCGATGCCGACGGGGATCGACGGCGAGGTCGAGAGCGCGCCGAGGAGCACGTAGGGCTTGCCGGCCTGACCGGGCAGCTCGAGCGACAAGGTCGAGGTCACGCCGAGCTGCAGCGGCGGGTCCGCTTCGAGGATCTTCAGCTCGAACAGCGCCAGGTAGTCGTCGTCGAAGTTGTGGTCGATCCAGATCGTCGCGATGCGCTGGCCGCTCTGGGTCATCGCGCTCTTCGCGTACTCCTGGTCGCCCCCCGCGATCGAGTTGACGGTGATGTCGCCCGTGAGCGGCGTGGCGAAGCGGTCGAAGCGGCGGATCTTCACGTCGTAGTCGCCGGACGAGTTGTCCGCCCACGTGCACACGAAGTTGCCGATGTAGTCCATCGCGATCGACGGATCGCGCTGGTCGCCGGCGCCGCTCGCGGAGAGCTGGAACTGCGGGCCCTGCGCGACGCCGTTCTTGTCGTAGCGCCGGCCGAACACGCCCCAGCCCGAACCGTCCGTCGCGCTCTCGTCCTGCCACACGATCACGAAGTTGCCCGCCGCGTCCATCGCGATGTCGGGGTCTCGCTGCATGCCCGCGGAGTTGCTGTTCACGAGGAACTGCGGGCCGAGGGGAACGAGGTCCTTGTCGAATCGGCGCGCGAGGACTTCGCGCGGCGATCCAGTCGCGCCGCTCGCGTCGACGAACGCGACGACGAAGTTGCCGGCCAGGTCGCAGGCGACGGACGGGTCGATCTGCGTGGTACCGGCCGGCGTGTTCACGAGGACTTCCGTCGTGAGCGCCACGCCGGTCTTGTCGAACAGGCGGGCGACGACTCCGCACGAGCCGTCGATGCCGGCGTCCGACCACGCGGTCAGCACGCGGCCGCCGACCGTCGCGGCGCAGTGCGGCTCGAACTGAGAGAAGTTCCACGTCGTGTTGATGATCTGCTCCGGGCCGAACGGAGTGCCGTTCGCCTGGAAGAACCGGCCGCCGCAACCCATCTGGAAGCCGTCGTTGCCCTGCCGGTCGCTCCAGACCACGCAGAACTCGCCGGTGAAGCGGTTCATCGAGATGTGGCCTTCGTCCTGCTCGTTCGCGTTGATCGTCGGGTTCAGGACGAAGTCCGCGCCGAGGGGCACACCCTCGCGGTCGTAGCGGCGGGCATACATGTCGCCCTGGGCATAGATGATGACGAACGTGCCGTCGTCAGCCATCGCGAGCCAAGGCTGCTTCTGCGTGTAGGACGTCCTCGATGTGCAGATGAAGGGCGCTTTGACCGTGATCAGGTCGCCGACGGCGGCAAGCGCTGAGGGAGCGGCGGCCGAAACGGCGGCGCCGAGGAGGAGCACGCGGGCGAGTCGATGTGGATTCAGGGGGTGCACTTTGGTGTCCTTCGGGGCCTTCGAACGCGTCGAGCGAGGGCGGAAGTCTACCCGTAGAAACCGTGTCCGGCCGAACTCGTCTCTCGTTGATCGCAGCGGTCGCGCTGGTCGCAGCCCTCGCCGGGCTGCGCTGGCTCGACGTGCATCCGATCACACTTCGGGGTTTTCCCGACGAGCCGCGCGCGCCGGGCGCGGTGCCGGCGCGCTCGCCGAGCGGCTCGCACCGGCCCGTCGCGCTCGTCGTCGATTCCCGTCGCGTCGCGGAGTCGGCCGCAAAGGGGTCGTTCGCGGCGCTCGACCTCTCGTTCGGGTGGCTCGGCCCGCTCGAGCAGGAGTTCGGCGCCGTCGACGTGATCGATCTCGCGAACCAGATCCTGCCGCAGGACCTGCGGTCGCTCGTCGTCGTGACCGCGAGCGCCGACGGCGCGGACATCCGCGACGCGGAACCGCTCGCGTTCCACGGTGCGACGGTGTTCGTGGACGCGCCGCAAGACGGCGCGCCGTGGACCTCGGAGCGGCTGGACGTCGCGAACCTGCACGCGGGGAGCCCGGCCGCGCTGCCGTGTCCGGCGGGGGACCTGATCCCGGAGTCCGCGGCGATCGCACCCGAGGATCGCGCGGCTCTCGCGGCAGCGCCGTGGCCGCGCCCCGACCACGTCAGCGCGCTGTCGATCGGAAGCGGCGGCCGGACGCGCACGCTCTCGTCGACGAAACCGCACCTGTTCTTCGAGCGCACCCTCGGTTCGGGCCGCGTCGTGTCGAGCGCGATCTCGCTCGGCCGCGTGTTCGCGACGATGTTGCAGGGCACGGCGACCGGCGACGACTTCACGCTCGGCGAGCGGCACGGCGACTACCCCGACATCGTCGAGCCGGACGACCTGGTCGCCGACCCGGGGCTGCGCGAGAACGAGTCGCCGTTCGCGGACGTGCTGATGCATGCGGTCGCCGCGCTGCTCGACCCGCCGGCCGACTCGGACCTTTTGCCCGTCCCGCGCGTCGCCTGGTTCCCGAGCGGGTCGCGCGGCGTGTTCCTGATGACGCACGACGAGGACCTGCGTGGCGGTGCCGCGATGGTCGCGCTCGCGGAGCAGGACCGCGCGGCGGGAATCCGCTCGACGCACTTCGTCGTCACGCACCCGCGTCTCGCGGGCGGCCCCGGCGAGTGGCCGGAGGACGCGAGGCACGCGGCCGCGATCCGCGCCGCGGGCGGCGCGCTCGCGCTGCACTCGTGGCTGCTCCCGACGCCGCGCGGCTTCGCGAAGATCGAACCGGTGCAGTGGGTCGCGCCGATCGCGGACCAGCTCGCGTGGTTCGGGCGCATCGGCCCGACGGACGAAGAGCGCCGCGTCAACCGCAACCACATGCTGCAGCTGCGACCGCACTGGTCCGACACGTTTCGAATCCTGGCGGCCTCGGGTTTCGCGCTCGACTCGACGTTCGGCGCGAACAAGGGGCGCGGGTACCTGTTCGGCTCCGCGCGGCCGTACCCGCTGCTCGACTCGAACGGCCTGCCGCTCCCGGTGCGCGAGCTGCCGTTTCAGTCGCAGGAGGACTGGGGCGGCGCCGACGCCGCGTTCTTCGACCGCCTGTTCGCCGCGAACGCTGAGCGACATCGCGGCGCGCTCGTCTCGATCTTTCACCCGTCCTCGGTGCTGCGCACGCCGACCGACCCGGCGCTCGTGCAGCACGTGCGCGCGGCAGCGCTCGCGAGCGGCCACGTCTCGCTGACGATGGGGGAGTTCCTCGAGTTCCAGGCCGCGCGTCGCGCCGTGAGCCTCGCGTGCTCGCGCTCGGATGCCGGGCCGCGCGAGCTGCGCGTCGAGGTCGACTCGCCGGAGGACGGCCTCGCGCTGCTCGTCCCGCTCGGCCCGAAGGACGCCTTTGACCTCGTGAGCTACGACCCCGGCGTGAGCGCTCCGGCCGGAGTGCGCGAGACGATCGCCGGACATCCGTTCCTGAACCTCCCGCTCCGCGCCGGCCTCCAGCGTTTCGGCGTCCGATTTCGACGCAATTGACAGCCCGTCTGCACCCGATGAAGATGCGGACAGAATCCGTGACCGAATGACGACCCGCGCTCCGATCGAATCCATCGCCGAGCTGCGCCGCCGGTGCCAGGATCCGGTGCGCATGTACAACGACCTGACCGGCAGCCTCTACGGCTGGCGGTTCTCGATCTACATCACGCGCTTCCTGCTCTCGATCGGGCTCACCGCGTCGTTCGCGTCGACGCTGATGGTGATCACCGGCATCGCCGGTTGGTTGCTCGCGTCGTTCGGCGGTCCGTTCCTCGTCGCGGGGCTCTTGTCCCTCACGCTCTCCTACGTCCTCGACTGCGTCGACGGGGAGATGGCGCGCTACCGCGGCATCGATTCCTTCCGCTGGGCCGGCGTCGATTACCTCCATCACCTCGTGATGAAGGGGATGGCGTTCCTCGGCATCGGCGTCGGCTTGTACCGCGACACCGGCAACGCGTGGGTGATCGCGGCCGGCGCGTTGTGCTCGACGTCGTGGCTCCTGTTGATGGGGCTGCGCGACCTGCCGATGCTCCTGTTCGCGAAGAAGATCGTGATGAACGAGCGCCGCGCGGAGAACCCCGCGGTGAAGCGACTGTTCGGCATCCTTGCCGACGTGAAGGACGACATCCGCCGGCGTCCTGCGCCGCGCGACATCTGGGGCAAGGAGTTCCGGTTCCAGCCGTGGGTGATTCGCACGTTCTTCACGTGCTTCGATGTCGTCGTCCCGCTGCTCGCGTGCGCGTCGATCGCGGACCGTTTCGTCGCGCCGTTTCCGTGGCTCGGCGCGCAGTTCACGATCACGGCCGCTCTGGTGTGCGCCTACGCGGTGATCCTGCCGCTGCACTTCCTCGACTGCATGAACACCGCGATGCGCGGCAAGTAGGTGCGCAACGAGCTGTACCAGCTCGCGGACAAGGTCGAGTTCCGGTCGAACGCGAACGCGGGCGCGAGCACGAAGGCCGAAGAAGCCGAGCGATGACGTCGAAGAGCCGGCACGGCGCGCTCTCCGTCCTCTCGGGCCACACGTTCGTCTACCTGTCGGGCACTCTCGCGGCGCGGCTCGCGTCGTTCCTGCTCTTGCCGTTGTTCACGCCGCTGCTGCTGAAGAGCGACTACGGCCTGCTCGAGCTGACCGACACGACGATCACCTTGCTCTTGCAGTTGGTCGGGTTCCAACTCGACGCCGCGCTGTCGCGCCGTTACCTCGCCGCGACCGACGATGCCGGCCGGCGGCGCGTCGTCGGGACGGCGAGCGTCGCGCTCACCGCGCTCTCCGTCGCGATCGCCGCGGTGCTTCTCGTGTTCGCCGGGCCGATTTCGGCGGTCCTGCTCGACGACGCGGCGCACGCGCCGCTCGTGCGCTGGATGGCGGCGATCCTGGTGACGATGGTCGTGGCGGAGGTGCCGCTCGCGGTGCTGAAGGCCGAGCGGCGCTCGGTCGCGGCGACGGTGTGGCAGCTCCTGCGGCTCGTCGCCGAGCTCGGGCTGAAGATCGGGCTCGTCGTCGGCGCCGGGCTCGGCGCGCTCGGCGTCCTCGAGGGACAGGGCATCGCCGGCCTCGCGTTCCTCGCGTGCGTTCTCGTGTGGCAGACCGCGCGCTACGGCGTCTCGTTCGACCGCGCGGAGCTGAAGGCGATGATCGCGTACTCGGCGCCGATGGTCGCAGCGGGCTTGTGCCAGTTCGCGCTGCACTCGTCGAGTCGATATCTGTTCCGCGCGTTCTCGACGCTCGACGAGCTCGGGATGTACGGCATCGGCTTCAAGTTCGGTTACGCGCCGACGGCGGTGGTTCTCTCCGCGTTCCTCCTGGTGTGGTACCCGTTCGTCTTCGGGATCAAGGACGAGGGCGAGCGCCGACGCCTGCTCTCGCAGGCGTCGCTGTTCGTGCCGGCGCTGCTCGTGCTCGTCTCGCTGCCGGTCGCGTTGTTCGCGCCAGAGATCCTCGCGCTCTTCACGGACCCGCAATACCACTCGGCCTGGCCGCTCGTGCCGCCGCTCCTCTTCGCGTACCTGTTCTGGGGGCTGTACCAGATCGTGCAGACGCCGTTCTACGTCGCGTACCGCACCGACCGCTCGCCGCGCGTCGTGTTGATCGCGGCGGTGGGGAACGTCGCCGCGACGATCGCGCTGCTCCCCGCGCTCGGCGCGATGGGGGCCGCGCTCGCGACGATCGCGTCGATGGCCCTGCTCACGGTCGTGGCACGCGCCGCGTCTCGGCGCATCGAGCCGTATCCGATCGACTGGGCGCGGCTCCTCACGCTCGCCGTGCCGTGCGCCGCCGCCGCCGCCGCGCTCTACATCGTTCCGGTCGGTTCGAACGTTTCGCTCGTCGTGCGCGCCGCGACCGCGCTCCTCGCGTGCGGATGGCTCGCTTTCTTCTTCGTGCGGAAGGACGAGCGCGATCGAATGGCGGCCCTCCTGACTCGGAGATCGGAGCCCGTTTCATGAAGCGGATCGTCCCGTGTGCGGTGCTGCTCGCGCTGACCGCCGGCTGCGCGCTGTTCGACCCGGGCGAGGACGAGAGCGTCGGCCCGCGCCAGGCGACCGCGGCGGACGGCACGGTGATCGATTACGAGGTCGCGGGCTCCGGCCGGCCGGCGCTCGTGTTCATCCACGGCTGGGGTTGCGATCGCCTGGTGTGGAAGCGGCAGTTCGAGCGCTTCGCGCGCTCGAACCGCGTGGTGGCGATCGACCTCGCGCGTGGCGACGGGTCGGGCAGACTCGACTGGAGCATCGACGCGCTCGCGTCCGACGTGGCCGCCGTCGTCGAGAACGAGAAGCTCGTGCCCGCGATCCTGATCGGCCACTCGCTCGGCGCGCTGGTCGCCGTCGAGGCGGCGGGGCGGTTGACCGAGAACGTCGCGGCAGTCGTGGGGATCGAAGCGCTGCACGACGTCGAGCGCTCGC
>CAZOLL010000220.1:0-7326 GCA_964580365.1 uncultured Phycisphaeraceae bacterium | reverse complement strand
CGGCTTCCTGCTCGCGAAGACGCGCCTCGGCCGCTGGTGGTACGCGATCGGCGGCAACGCGGAGGCCGCGCGGCTCGCGGGCGTCCCCGTCACGCGCGCGCTCGTCCTCGCGTACGTCGCGTCCGGCCTGTGCGCGGCGATCGCCGGCGCGTGCCAGGCGGCGCAGGAAACGCACGGCGACCCGGAGACCGCGATCGGCTACGAGCTCGACGCGATCGCCATGGTCGTGATCGGCGGGACGAGCCTCTCGGGTGGCCGCGGCGGCGTGCTGCTCACGCTGATCGGCGCGCTCACGATCGGCGTGCTGCAGAAGGTCTTGAGCCTGAACGCCGTGCCCGAGGCCGCGCGCTTGATGCTGACCGGCGCGATCATCGTCGGCGCCGTCCTCTTGCAGCGCGGCCGCGGCCGGTGATGAGCGCTGGCCGCGGCCGCGGCCTGCGACGAAGATCGATTCAGCTGCCTTCGCCGATCACTGGATCCCGTCGCCCGCGACGTTCGCCGTCACCGGCGTGACGATGAACGAGAACGGCGCACGGCGCGAACGATCTCGTTCGAGATCTCCGGGGATTGACGAGCGCACCCAAAGCGACTCCGCCGCCGAGAAGAAGATCCTATCGCTTGGGTCGCGGCCTCACCCAGAGGAAGTCGATCGCGACCATACCCGGGCGCTCTGCGCGGAACTCCACGACGTGGTCGCCGGCCGTCGCCGTCACGACGCCGAGGTCGACGTTGCGCAGGAAGCGCGCGTGCTCCGTCTTCAGCTCGATCGGATCGCGCGGCGCGCCGCCGTCGAACGCGGCGCGCACGAGCCCTCCGTCAGGGCGGTGCATCATCACGGCGCGGATCTCGAACTCGCCGTCGGTCGGGAACGAGAGCGGCACGCGCAGCACTTGGCCGGGCGCGTCCGGCGCCCAAGTCGCGATGCGCAGCCGCGAGCCCTGCGGCTCCGGAGCGCGCGGGTCGAGCGCGCCGCCGTCGGCGGTCGCCCTCGCATCCTCTAGGTGCACGAACGTGGCGCCCATCGCGCCGCCGGCCGCGATCGGCTCGCGCGGCGGCAGCGTCGGGACGATCAGCTCGGCGGGCGTCGGCGGTCGGTGGTCGTCGATCGCGCCCGCGCTCGTGTAGAGGTACGCGACGCGCGCGTACGACAGCCCGCGCGTGCGCGCGTGTTGCCACGCCTCCATGTAGAACGCGAATCGCGAATCGAACGGGACGTCGTCGATCACGTGGAAGCGCAGGTCGGTCGTGTACCCCGACGTGCCCGGACCGGTGCAGATCGGCTGCGCGCAGTACGGATGCATGAAGAGGTCCGGGCGGCTCCACGAGTAGTTGAAGTAGTCCTCGGAACCGGTGCCGAAGAAGACTGGCCGCGCCGCGCCGTCGACGAAGACCTTCTCGTCGCCCTCGCCCCACCAATTGCCGCCCTCGGTCGGCACGGCCGACGGGTTCATCAGGTGCGCCGCGACTCCGACGAGGCGGCCCTTCCCCTGCACCAAGAGGTAGGGCAGATCCTGCGGCGCGCGCGTGTCGAGGTCGTGGTCGACGCGCCAGCGCGCGCGGAACCGCAGCGCGTCCTGGCCGACGGGTCGCTCGTTGACCCACATGTCGAGCGAGACCTTCACGGAGGCGGTCGTGGTGTTGACGACCGTAACCACCGCGCTGCGAGCGAAAGGCATCACGAACCGGCAGATCATCGTCCCGTCCGCATCGACGCTCATCGGAAGGGTCGAGTACGGCTGGATTCCGGGAGTCGTGCCGAAGAAGTCGCCGATCGGGCACTCCACCTGCGGCCGCTGGCTGCCGTCGAACGCGATGCGGAGCAGCGTCCCGCGCAGCGCCGCCACGAGGTCGGCGGCTTCGACTCGCGCGCGAAGATGCGTGATCGCGGCGCCGTTCTCGCGCTCGATCGTGATCGCCTCGCTGTGGTCCGGTGCGCAGGCGATCTCATGCGACGACTTGGTCCCCGCCGGCGCGAGCCGCTCGGGGTCGCGCAACGTCGCGGCGACTTCGCGAACGACGTCGCTCGCGGCCTTCGCGTCGTCGGACGCGAACGTCTTCACCGCGACTCCCGGCGAAAAGAGCCGCACGTTCACGTGATAGAAGTGCAACTCGTCGAGCCGTCCCTGCCAGGTGATCCGCAGCGACTTCGCGAACGGGATCGGGAAGTAGTCGGCGTCCTCCTGCGAGAACGCGTCGCCCAAGTCGCCCAAGTCTCCGGCAACTCCCGCGGCCGCGAGAACGCGCTCGGCGCGCCGGCGCAGGAACTCGTCCGCGCGGCCGTCGAACATCGGCTCCGCCGCGCCGTCGAGGAAGACGCGCAGGCGTCCCGCCATCCCCGCCGACCAGGTGCGCACGATTGCTCCCGGTCCGTTCGCTTCGCCGATCAGGAATTCACCGGTCGGGTCGCCGTCGGTCCCGGGCGCACGCAGCACGGCCTCGAAGCCGGGGATCGGCTCGCCGCCGAAGCCGTCGGAGTTCGAGAACCAGCCCGCCTCCTCCGGCCCGCGCGAGCGGCGGTCGAAGCTCGACCACTGGATCGTGCGGTACGAAGGCGACGGCGCGCGCGCGAGGCGCTCGAGGTCGGCCATCTCGCGCAGGAGCGACGCGGTGTCGACCGCGAAGTCGGAGCGCTCGTCCGCGAGAGCGAGCGGAGCGAAGAAGAACGAGACGACCAACGAAGCGGAGCGCATCACGACTTGCGCAGGTAGCCGGCGACGTAGACGTCGACGTCCGGGTTGGTCCCGATGGCGACGATCTTGAGGTCGGAGCCCGCCGCCACGACCGGGCCGGTAACGAACGTGTGGAGACGTTGGTCGAGCGCATCCAAGTGGCTCACCGTCGTCAGCTCGTTCGTGGTCTGGTCCTGGGCGAGGTACACGTCGACTTCGTTGCTCACGGAGTAGTTGTGCACCACGAAGTCGGTAATGACGAACTCTCGCCCGTCCGGGACGGTGTACAGCGTGGCCGGGGAGCCGCTCGGGTTCGCGAGGAGCCGCACCTCCTGTTTCACCTTCCCCTTCCCCGCCACGGTCGTGACCGACCCGTGGAGCGTTCCGCACCAAGCGGCGGCGATGACGGCGAGCAAGACGAGAGCGAACGACGGGCTTCGCGCGATCTGCATCGGGCGACTCCAGGAAACGCGGGGCGCGGACCGGCTCGGCCGCGGCGGCGCGCGGCGCGATCATGCGGGCCCGCGGAGGACGGAGCAAGCGCGGCCGAGCGCGCGGACGGCACCGTTCCGCTACGATGCCGCGCCATGTTCTCCCTCTCGCTCGTCGTGTCCGTGCTGCTCGCGCCCCCGATCGAGAGCGGCGATCGCCTCGCGGACTTCCGGCTCACATCGTCTGCGGGCGACGTCGTTTCGCTGCACGCCGCGCCGGACGGCACGAAGGCCACCGTCATCGCGGTGACGACGCTCGAGTGCCCGATCGCGAAGCTCTTGTTGCCGCGCCTCGCCGAGCTCGAGCAGCGGTTCGGTGCGAAGGGCGTGCGCTTCCTCGGCCTCGACCCCGACCCGGTCGACTCGCCTGCCGCGCTCGCGGCGCGCGCGGCGGAAGTCGGCGCGCGGTTCCCGATCCTGCTCGATCCGTTCCACGCCGTGACGACCGTGCTCGGCGTCGAGCGCACGACGGAAGTGTTCGTGCTCGACCACGATCTGCGCCTCGTCTACCGCGGCGCGGTCGACGACCAGTACGAAGAGGGCGCACGCCTCCCGGAGCCGCGCTGGAACTACCTCGCCGACGCGCTCGACGCGCTCGTCGCGGGCCGCGACGTCGAAGTCGGCGCGACCGAGCCGAAGGGCTGCGCGCTCGGACCGGCGAAGGACGTGAGCGGCGACCTCGCGCTCACCTTCCACAAGGACGTCGCGCCGATCCTGAACGCGCACTGCGTCGAGTGCCACCGCCCCGACCAGATCGGCCCGATGTCGCTGCAGGACCCGGCGCGCGCGCGCTCCGACTCCGCGATGATCGCGGAGGTCGTGAACGAAGGGCGCATGCCGCCGTGGTACGCCGACCCGCGCTTCGGCCATTTCGCGAACGAGCGGCGCCTTACCGAGACCGAGAAGGCCGTTCTCACCAGCTGGGCGAACAACGGCGCGCCGCTCGGCGACCCGAAGGACGCTCCCGCGGCGCCGACGTTCGCGGACGGCGCGTGGTCGATCGGCGCGCCCGACCTCGTCGTCGAGCTTCCGCGGCCGATAAAGGTGCAGGGGACCGGCGTGCTGCCGTACCAGTACGAGGTCATCGACCCCGGCATCACCGAGGACCGCTGGGTCTCCGCGATCGAGATCCGCCCCACGGCGCGCGCTCAGACCCACCACGTTCTCGCGCTCGAGGTGCCGCCCGGCATGACCGTCGAGCAGGCGGCGCAGCAGATGGACCGCCAGGGCTTCGTCGAGTCCGGCTACTTCGCCGTGTTCGTCCCCGGCAGCCGTCCGAACGTCTACCCGCCCGGAATGGCGAAGCTCCTGCGCGCCGGTACCAAGTTCCTGATGCAGCTCCACTACACGCCGAACGGCAAGAAGGCGGTCGACCGCACGCAGGTCGCGATGCGCTTCGCGAAAGAGCCCATCACCACCGAAGTGAAGACGATGGGAGTCGTGAACTACCTCATCGATCTGCCGCCGCGCACGGCCGACATCCGGTTCACCGGCGAGCGGCGCTTCGCGCATCCGGTCCGACTGCTGACGTTCTTCCCGCACATGCACTCGCGCGGCGCGGCGTTCCGCTTCGAGCGCGTCGACGTCGGCGGCGCATCGACCGTGCTGCTCGACGTGCCGAAGTACGACTTCAACTGGCAGGACCTCTACCAGCCAAAGGAGCCGGTGCTGATCGGCGCCGGCGAACGCGTGCGGATCACCGCGGTCTACGACAACAGCGAGGGCAACCCGAACAACCCGAACCCCGACCAGCGCGTGACCTGGGGCGATCAGACCTACGAGGAAATGATGATCGGCTACCTCGACTACGTCGAAGCGGCCGACTGACCCACGCGATGGCACCCGCACGCGGCCCGCACTCGAGCGACTCGAAGGACTCGGAGGAGATCGCGAAGATCCTCGACGGGCTCGCGAAGGACATCGACTCCGATCGCGCCGAGTCGTTGTGCCGCGAGCACCCCGAACTCGCCGACAAGATCCGCGCTGCCGTCAAACGCACGGCGGAGCAGCGCTCCGCCGCCTCCGACGTTGACAAGACCACCGCCACCGGGCGCAGCTCGCTGCCCGGCAGCTCCGCGTGGGCCGTCCTGATCGAGCAGCTCCGCACCCGCGGCGCCGCGCACTCGCGATACAAGTTCGAAGGCGAAGTCGCTCGCGGCGGGATGGGCGAGATCCACAAGGTCTTCGACGAGGACGTGCGCCGCCACCTCGCGTTGAAGCGCATCCGCATGCGCGACGACATGACGGCCGAGACCGCGGACGAACTGCTCGGCCGCTTCCTCGAGGAAGCGCAGGTCACGGGCCAGCTCGACCACCCCGGCATCGTCCCGGTGCACGAGGTCGGCATCGACCCCGAGCAAAACGTCTACTACACGATGAAGCTCGTGCGCGGCACCGACCTGCGCGCGGTGTTCGAGCTCGCGCGCGGCGGCAAGGACGGTTGGAGCATCACGCGCGCGGTCGGCGTCCTGCTCAAGGTCTGCGAAGCGATGTCCTACGCCCACGCGAAGGGCGTCATCCACCGTGACCTCAAGCCCGCGAACGTGATGGTCGGGCACTATGGCGAAGTGTTCGTCATGGACTGGGGCATCGCGCGCGTGATGAACCGCGACCCCGAGTCCGCATCGCCGTCGAGCTCGACGGTCAATCCGCTGAAGCAGGCGACGAAGGAGAAGAAGGAAAAGAAGGACGACCGCTCCAGCACGATCCGCACGATGCGCAGCCAGGCCTCCGCCGTGGCGCCTTCATCCGCGATGGCGACGTCGTTCGGCGAAGTGCTCGGCACGGCCGAGTTCATGCCGCCCGAGCAGGCGCGCGGTCAACTCGACAAGATCGGCCCGCCCGCCGACATCTACGCCGTCGGCGCGATGCTCTACACGCTGCTCGCCGGCCACGCGCCGTACCTCGATCGCGGCCCGCCCGCCGACGTGATCGAGCGCCTGTCGCGCGTCGTCGACGGCCCGCCGAGGGCGCTCGCCGACTGCGAGTGCGACGCGCCCGCCGAGCTGATCGCGATCTGCGAGAAGGCGATGGAGCGCAGCCTCGCCGACCGGTACCCGTCGATGGACGCATTCGCCGACGACCTGCGCGCCTACCTCGAAGGCCGCGTCGTCAGCGCGTACTCGGGCGGCCTGTTCACCTATCTCCGCAAGTGGGTGGCGCGGCACAAGGGCCTCGCGGCGACGGCCGCGATCGCGATCGCCGTGACCGCCGCGATGTCGTGGGTCTACTGGCAGAAACTCAAGAAGAAGGAGGCGGAGAAGCAGATCGAGTTCGAGCGCATGGCCGATGTCGGCAAGCTCGCGGAGCTGCTCGACCGCCAAGACCAGCTCTGGCCCGTCACCGATCGCTCGGTCGAGGCGCTCGAGCAGTGGCTGCTCGACGCGAGCGCTCTCGAGGCCCGACTGCCGCTGCACAAGCAGACGCTCACCGAACTCGATTCCCAGCGCTCCGCGCGCCACGCGGGCGCGGCGGCGCCCGACGTCGAGCGGAAAGAAGCAGAGCTGGAGCGCTCGCTGCGCTACCTCGTCGGCGGCCTCTCCGACCTCGCGAACCCCAACGAGTTCGGCCGCACGATCAAGAGCGTGGAGCGGCGGTTGAAGCAGGCAAGTGCCGCACGCTCGATCATGATCCGCGAAGGCAACCGCGCGTGGACCGACGCGATCGCGTCCATCGCCGATCCGACGCAATCGCCCGCCTACGTCGGCTTGCGCATCACCCAGCAGGACGGCCTGCTTCCGCTCGGACCGGATCCGAAGTCCGGGCTGTGGGAGTTCTGGCACATGCCGACCGGAAACCGCCCCACTCGCGACTCCAACGGAACCCTCCGGATGGCGCCGGGTGACGGAGTCGTCCTCGTTCTGCTTCCGGAGCGGGAACTCTCGCTCGGGACCGACAGCGACGAGCTCTTCCGCGGCGGCTACCCGAAGAACAAGATCAATCCCCCGCGCAGGGAGAGGATCGCCGCGCACTTCGTCTCGAAGTTCGAGCTCACTCAGGCGCAGTGGGTCGCGATGGCTGGGGCGAACCCCTCGACGTACGACTGGACGATGCTGACTCCCGAGGAGCACTTCACGCCGATCAATCCGGTCGAGTCGATCACGCGGCTGCAGTGCATTGGAGTGCTGCGCCGCGTCGGTCTGCGGCTTCCGACGCGCGCCGAGTGG
>CAZOLL010000219.1:0-7359 GCA_964580365.1 uncultured Phycisphaeraceae bacterium | reverse complement strand
GGCGAACGTCGAGGGCGCGCGGCAGACTCTCGAGGTCGCGTTCCTCCCGGTGACCTGCCACCTCACTTGCCCGGTCACCGACTACGCGTCGCGCACCAGCACCACCGGCACCGAGTTCGACGCAATCCGCTTCGCCGAGTTTCCCCCGATCGTCGAAGCGCTGAAGACCAAGAAGCTGCTCGCCGGGTTCGTCACGGTCCCGCTCGCGATCCGGATGCGCGAGCAGGGCGCGCCGATCAAGATGTGCTGTCTCGGCCACCGCGACGGCTCGCAGCTCGTGGTGAGGAAGGACCTCGAAGCGACGACTCTCGCTGACATCCGCGGCAAGACGATCGCGATCCCGAGTCCGTTCTCGAACGAAAACTTCTTCGTCAACAAGATGCTGCGCGACCAGGGCCTGAAGGCCGACGAGTTCAAGTTCGTCGTGCTGCCGCCGCCCGACATGGGCGCTTCGCTGGCCGTGAAGGCGATCGACGCGTTCATCGTCGCGGAGCCGTTCTGCGCGAAGGCCGAGCTCGATGGCTCCGGCCGCGTCCTGTATTACGCGAAGGACATCTGGCCCAACTACATCTCGTGCTGCCTCGTGGTCCACGAGGACCTCATCAAGGAGCGGCGCGAGGTCGTGGCGGACCTCGTGCGCGGCATCTGCGAATCGGGCGAGTGGACCGAGCAGAACCGCGGCGACGCGGCGAAGCTCGTCGCGCCGTACTTCCGCCAGGACGAGAAGCTCCTGAACTACGTGCTCACGCAGCCGGCCGATCGCGTGACGTACCGCCACCTCGATCCGACGGACGCAGAGCTCGAGAAGATCCAGGACATGGGCATGGACCTCGGCTTCATCAAGAAGCGCGTACCCATCGCGGAGCTGCTCGACCGCAGCTTCATCCCGGCGCCGGTCGAGCCGGCGAAGATCGACCTCTCGCAGATGAGCGAAGTCGCGCCGAAGGAGTCCCCCGCGGCGCAATCGAAGACGCCCGCCCCCGCGGGCGGCAAGTGAAGGAGGAGGAATCCTGTGCGCACGTCATCGATCCTCACGGCGCTGATCGCGGCGCTCTCGTTCTCCGGATGCGGCTCGACCGCGGCGTCCGACGCCGCGGCCGTCGACGCCGCCGCGCTCGCCGCGCGCAACGACGAGCTCGTGCGCAAGCACGGGGAGATCTGGAAGCTGATGGGGCTCTCGCCCGAGGCGACCACCGAGTTGAACGGCGTCGTGGTCGCGTTGAACGCGCGGATGGCGAAGAACAAAGCCGAGCACCCCGAGGCGTTCGCTGCCGCCTCGGACGTCAGCCGCGCGCACGGTGAGATGACGCACGACGCCTACATCGCGAACCACAAGAAGCGATTCGACGCGCTCGGCATCAGCGCGCTGACGCAGGCCGAGCTGATCGGCGCGGCGGAGTTCGTCTGGACGGCCCTGCACGATCCGAACGTGCCGGCCGAGAAGAAGAAGACCGCCGAGACGATCCGCGACATGATGAAGGTGATGAGCGGCCCGCCGCCCTGCTGCGACGACAACCTCATCCGCCGCGCCGCGGAGTGACGCGGCGGCGCGGCGCGCTCGATCACTCTCCGTTCACTGCGCGAGCACCTTGCCGAAGCGGTGGCTCGTGATCGCGTAGCCGAGCCGCTGGTAGAACGCGTGCGCGTCGGGACGGTTCTTGTTGCTCGTCACTTCGATCAGCGCGCAGCCGCGCTCGAGCACGTGGCGCTCCGCCGCGGCGACGAGCAAGCGGCCGACGCCGTGGCCGCGCTCGCTCTCCGTGACGCACAACGCCGACATCCGCCCCACCGCCGTCGGCCGGTGCAGCACCGGCATCACGTGCACGGTGACGAACGCGACCAACCGGCCGCCGCGCACGGCGACGAGCACGGCCTCGTTCGAACGCGCGAGGGCCTCGACGCGCCGCGCGATCACGTCCGACGTCGTCGGGTAGCCGAGCTCGCCGACGAGGGCGGCCAGTTCCGCGGCGTCCTCGACGCGGGCCGTGCGGACTTCGACGCAAGTCTCGCCGTCGGCCATCGCGCGTTCACCCATCCCGCGTCGTGAACTCGACGCTCACCGGCACGAGCTGAACGCCTTCCGCCGAGCGGAACGCGGTGAAGCGGCCGCCGTTCAGGCCGAACTGGTAGGTGTGCCCGGGTTCGAGCGCGACGGGGATCGTCAGCGTCTTGCCGCTCGCGTCCCACTCGATCTTGCCGGCGAGCTTCGGGAAGCTTTCGCCGCCGCCGACCACCGAGTAGCCGTCCGTGCGCATCTTCCGGTCGAACGTGACGACGATCTTCGTCGTCTTCGGGTCGACGTCGCGCGCGCCGTTTTCCGGAACGATCGACACGACGGCCGGCGCCTCCTCCACGACCTCCGGCGCCTCCGCGGCGAGCGCGTCGAAGAACTTCGCGACCTCGGGCATGAACGAGTCGAGAGTCGGCCAGCGCGCGCGATCTTTCTCGTACTCGCCGAGTTTCTCCGCGAGGCCTTCGATCCAGGTGAAGTGCTGCTTCACGTCGAACTCGAGGTTCTCCTTCACCGCCGCGGCGCCGCCGTGCTTTTCGAGGTAGCGCACCGTCGCGGCACGCGTCAGCGACTCGTACAGCACCACCTTCCACGTCGTGTAGGCCTGCCGCTCCATGACCGCGCGCATCGTCGGGAACAGCCGCGCCCCCGACTTCTCGAGCTCGGCCCAGTGCGCGTCGACCAGCGGGTTCGCCCACGAGTGGCAGAACTCGTGCACGATCACCTGGAACACGCCGTCGTCGAACAGCGGCACGCCCTCGTCGTCGAACTTCCACGCGCCGATCACCGGATGGATCTCTTCGGGCGCTCCGCCGCCGAAGCGGACGCCGGTGCCGAAATTGTGCGGCCCGACGACGAGTCCGGGCGACACGATGAAAGAACCGACCTCGCGCGCGCCGAAGAACCAGTTGAACCACTCGACCTCGAGCGAGCGCGTGAGCAGCTCCTGCATGCGGTCCTCGACCTCCGAGTAGTGCGCGCGGTGCGCGGCGAGGAACCCCGCGAAGTTCGAGTCCTTCGCGAACGCGCGGATCGACGGCAGGAAGCCGCGCGCGGCCGCGGAATTCCAGCGATCGGCCAAGCGCTCGGGGATCGGGTCGAACGGCACACGCTCCTCGACCTTCTCGCAGTCGGTGAGGTGCAGCGCGAACGTCGCGACGGTGTCGTAGCCGATGCCGAGCTCGGCGCGCAGTTTCTTCGCCATCTGCACGGCGTCGTGGCCGCGGAACGACTTGAACCACTTGTCGACGTCGTCGGTGTAAGGCGAGCGCGTGCGCGCGGAGTTGAACTCCTCCGCGCCGGTGAGCCGGAAGATCACCGTCATCAGCTCGACCCGCGGGTCGACCTCGACGTTCACGGTCGTGGACTGCGGTGCCGCGGCGAACGACGAGGCGGCAAGGGTCGCGAACGCGGCCGCGATTCGAACGAAGGGGTTCATCGACTCTCCGATCAGGGGGCTCCCGCCAGCATCCTACTGGTCGTGCGTTCCGCGAGACCTGGATCGCGGCCGGCGTGGAGCTCGTCGCGCGCGCGAGGAACAGCGATCGGTAGTCTGTCGTGCGGAGCTCGCGATGAACGTCCGTCCTCTCCTCCGATCGATCCCGATCCTGTTCCTCGCGGTGATTCCCCTCGCCGCGTGCTCGAAGTCCTCCGCAGAGCCGCAGGCCGAATCGCCGCGCGCGACCGAGCCCGCGTCGCGCACGAGCGTCGTGCTGCTCGGCACCGGCACGCCGAACGCCGAGCCGGCGCGCTCCGGCCCCGCGCTCGCCGTGGTCGTCGACGATGAGAGCTACCTCGTCGACGCCGGCCCCGGCGTGGTGCGCCGCGCGACCGCGGCGCTCGAGGCTTTCGGGATCGCCGCACTCGACCCGAGCCGGCTGCGCCGCGTGTTCATCACGCACCTCCACAGCGACCACACGGTCGGCCTGCCCGACCTCATCTACACGCCGTGGGTGCTCGAACGACGCGACCCGCTCGAGGTGTTCGGACCGCCGGGCGTGAAGTCGATGTGCGAGCACATCGCCGCCGCCTGGGCGGCCGACGTCGACATGCGGACGAACGGGCTCGAGCACGCGAACCCGACCGGGTGGAAGACGGTGCCGCACGAGATCGAGCGCGCGGGCGTCGTGTACCGCGACGAGCGCGTGCGCGTGACGGCGATCCTCGTGCCGCACGGGCAGTTCACGCACGCCTTCGCGTATCGCTTCGACACGCCCGACCGCGTCGTCGTCGTCTCGGGCGACACCGGCCCGAGCAAGGAGCTGATGGAGGCCGCGAAGGACTGCGACGTCCTCGTCCACGAGGTCTACTCGCACGCGATGTTCAGCCGACGCCCCGCGTCGTGGCAGACCTATCACAAGCGGTTCCACACCTCGACCGTCGAGCTCGCGGAGCTGGCGAAGATCGCGAAGCCGAAGCTGCTCGTGTTGACGCACCTCCTCACGTGGGGCGCGGGCACGCAGGACCTCGTCAGCGAAGTGGAGGCGACCTACGACGGCGCCGTCGTGTGCGGAGAGGACCTGGGGCGGTACTGAGGCTCTTCGCCCGGGGAAATCGCCTGCGGGCGAGCCACCGCCGGCGCGAATCCGGATCGGGACTCTGGATCACCGCGATCCGACAGATCCGCTCGCGCCGAGAACGAGAGCCGATGACTCCCACGATCCGTGCGCTCCCCATCGTCTTCTCGCTCTCTGCGTCCGCGCTCGGCGCCGGCAGCGACTTCAACGGCGATGGGTTCGACGACCTCGTCGTGGGGAACGCGGCCGAAGCGGTGGCCGGCAAGCCCGGCGCCGGAACCGTCATCGTGTTTCCGGGTTCGGCGCAGGGTCTCAGCGTGGAGGCCGCGTCTTTCGCCGAGCAGGTCGCCTTCGGGGCGGAGGTCACCGCGAACGACGCGTTCGGCGCGGATCTCGTCGCGGAGGATTTCGACGGCGGCGGCAAGTGCGATCTCGACGACCTGCGCGAATGAAGCGCGGTGCGCGGTGCGCGGCGCGCGGCGTCACGGCCGCGCGAACAACGCGACGAATCCGGGCGCCGCGAGCGGCGCGAGGAACGTGCCGTCCTCGAGTCGCTGTGCGCCGTCGATCGCGACGAAGGTCATCGTCGACTCGTCGAAGCGGCGCGGCTCGAACTCCTTCGCATCCGGCGGCGGCGCGAACACGAGCAGCACCGGCGCCGAAAACGGCGCGGGCTCGCCGGAGGGGAAGATCGCGTGGACTCGGCCGACGACGCGGGCTCCGTTCTCGACGAACGCCGGGCCTTTGGCGCTCGCGATCGCGAGCAGCTCGTCGCTCGCGACGGCGCCCGCGGCGAAGCGCACCTTCAGCGAGCCGTCGAACGCGGCGCGCTCGGTCTCCGCGGCGCCGAGCTGCGACATCACGGCGTCGACCATCGTCGTGCGGTCGCCTTCGACCGCATCGGGCATCACGACCTCGAGCGTGACGCGCCCGTTCTCGAACGCGGCGGGCGGGACCACGCCGACGAAGCGCGGCGCCGCGGCGTCGCCGACCCGCTCGAGCGCGACCTGCGGCCGCGCGCCGCCCGTGACCGTCGCCGTCGGCGCGCCGGTCGGCGTCGAGAACGGCGTGATCTCGAGCGACGCGCCGGCGAACGCGCCGGCCGCGCGCTCCGGATGCAGCGCGACCAGCGGCGCCGGCGCACGCGACTCGCGCGGCTCGCTGCCGAACTCGAGCACGTAGGAGTCGCGCTTCTCGCCGATCGTGAACTCGGCGCGCATTCCTTCGAACACGCCCCAGACGCGGTCGCCGACGTGCGCGCCCATCAGGTCGAGCGACCCGTCGCCGCGCGGGAAGCCTTCGAACATCACGCGCTTCTCGGACGCGATCTCGCTGTACACGAGACAACCCGGCAGCCGCGTGCCGAACGGTCCGGCGAGCGTGAGCCGCGCCTGGAACCCTCCGGTGTCGCGATCGCGGATCGTGACCTTCATCTCTTCGCCGATGCGGTTCGGCACTTCCGCGATCACGAGCCCGTTGCGCTCCTTCGCGGTCAAGACCGGCGCGAAGAACCCGCCGCGCATCCCCTCGTGGTCGCGCTCGATCTGCGACCAGCAGTCCATGCCGTTGAACATCCCCTGGTTCGTGTACCAGTGATGGTTCCCCTCCCAGCAGATCATGTGGTCGGAGTACTGGTACCCCATGAAGCAGCGGCACATCTCCCAGTAGGCGAGCCCGCGATACTCGCCGTGCGGAGCGCCGAGGTACTCGTCGTAGAGCGCGAGCCCGTAGTGGCCGAACTCGTGAACCACCGTCGAGAAGATGTGGATCTCGTCCCAGCTCGGCCCCCACTGTCGCCCGAAGTTCATCCCGGTGTTCCACGGCGCGCGCACCGGGTCATATCGGTGGTGGATGCCGCCGACGTCGGCGTTCGGGTGCACCGAGTTGTTGCACCAGTCCCACAGGTCGGAGTGGTTCCAGTCCTGCGCGCAGTCGCGGATCGACACGCGGCCGTAGGTCAGTTGGCCGCCGCTGATCCCGTACAGGAACTCCGCGGCGCGCCGCATGCCGCGCGCGACCTCCTCGAGGTACTCGCGCGACGCGTCCCACTCGACGGCGACGAGGATCGCGTAGCGCGTGATCGATCGTGCGAGCACGACATCGCGTCCGGCGCCGGGGAGGAGCTGCGGCAGCACGTGCTGCGAGCGGTCGTCGATCGTCTCGCTGGTGAGCACGACGTCGTAGAGCAGGTTGTCGAGATCATCGCGCGCCGCCTTCTCCGCGGGCTGGCCGTGCACGACGCGCGACGCGCGGATACCGTGCGGCCCGGGCGCGATGCCGTCGAAGCGATAGTTGCCCGCGGCGTCCGAGCGGGTGCGCGCGACGTCGCGTCCGTCTCTCACGAGAACGACGTCGCAATCGGACACGGCGCGGCCCTGCACGTCGCGGATCGTCCCGGCGAGGAACAGCGCGCGCGCCGCGGGGACGCTCGCCGCGACGCGACGGGTCCGTCGGTCGGCGCCGGCGCCTGCCGACACGTCGAACGCGACCTCGAGCGGGCCGCCGCGTGAGCGGTTGGGACGCACGACGACCGAGCGCGTGACGAGCGCGCCGAGCCCGAGCGTGCCGAGCCGGTCGAGATCGGAAGGCATCGCGAGCGTCTCGAGCCCCGCGGCGATCGCCGGCCGCACGACGACGTCCTCCGCGGAGCGCACGCCGCCCGGGACGTCGTTCGCGAGCGCGAGCACGACGCGCGTCGCGTCGTCGTCGCCCGCGACCGGCTCCGTGAAGATCCGCGTCGCGAGCGGCGCCGCGCGCTCGAACGGCGGCGGCTCCGGCGCGAACTGCACCGCGAACGATCGCGAGCCGCCGGGCGCGAGCGCGATCGGCTCC
>CAZOLL010000218.1:0-7359 GCA_964580365.1 uncultured Phycisphaeraceae bacterium | reverse complement strand
CACGCCATCGCGGCGCGCTGGCGACGCGCGCGGCTCCACTCCTCGCGGAGGCGGCGGTGGAAATAGCGGTCGTTGTAGGTGCCGGTCTTGAAGTCGGTGATCGACTGGCGCTCGAGCGACAGGCGGTCTTCCTCGAGGCGGCGCACGACGTCGAGGCGGCCGAGCGCGAGGCTGATGCGGTCGAGCAGGTGCGTCTCGGTCAGGCCCTTCTTCGGCAGCACGTCGTCGAACTGGCGCGCGAGACGGCGCAGCGTCTCGCCGACCGCGTCGTGTGCGGTGACGAGAATCACCGGCGTGTACTGCACGCGGTCCTTCGCGTCGAGCACGGCCTTCAGCTCGTGGCCTTCCGCACTGCGTGAAAGTGGCGCGAGGATCACGATGTCCGGGCGTCGCTGCGTGATCGTCTCGATCGTCCCGATCGCGTCGGACGAGTGCATCACCGTGTGACCCCACTGGGCGAGGTCGCGCGAGACGTCGGGCAGACGCTCGGTGTGGTGGTCGGCGATGAGGATGCGACGGGGGAACGAGTTCAACGGCGGACCCAGCTTCGAGGATCGATGCGACGCACGGCGAGCGCGACGCGGCAGTCTAGTCGGAGGTTCGGGAGCGCCGGCGGAATTCCGCGCGCGTCCCTCCCGCCCCGCGGTGAGGGTCCTTCGTCGACTTCTCCGGTGCGTAGATCGGCGCGAAGACGGCGCGAGCTTGAGAGAGAATTCAGCGCGTGCCAGCCGCCGGGCGATCACCGCGCGAGACGGCGCGATGCGCGGACCTGCGGCGCGGCGAGTCTCCCGTCCGGCTCGCGCGACCCGTAGTCTCCGGGGCCACGATCCCGAGATCGACACGGAGACGACGATGAACGCGACGTTCCTTTGGCAGGCCGGGCTCGCATGCCTGATCACGGTTTGCGACGGCGCTCCGTCGTCGATGGACGAAGGTGTGGTGAAGCGCGACGGCTTCGAGCTGCACTTCCGCGCGTCGGGGAGCGGAACGCCGGTGGTACTCCTCAGCGGCGGACCAGGGATCGAAGTCGACTACATGGTCCCGTTCGCGGAGTTCCTGCCCGCGTCCTACCGGCGGATCTTCGTCGAGCAGCGCGGAACCGGCCGCTCGCAGCCGCCGGAGCTGAACGCGGAGACGATGACGCTCGCGCTCGTGGTCGAGGACCTCGAGGCGCTGCGCGTGCAACTCGGGCAGGAGAAGCTGTTCCTCGCCGGCCACTCGTGGGGAGGGATGCTGGCGATGGCGTACGCGGCGGCGCATCCGGACCGCGTCGAACGCCTGATCCTGGTCGGCTCCGGCGGGCCGACGAACGAGTTCCGCGCGTGGTTCGGCGACAACATCCGCGTCCGGATGAGGCCCGAAGAGGTTGCGGCGATGGAGTACTGGGCGGCTTCCGCCGAGCGCGGCGCCGGTCCCGACAAGGTGGCGCTCGAGATTTCCCGGGCGATGACGCCGTCGTATTTCTTCGATCGGAAGAACGCTCCGGCATTCCTCGACGGCTATCGCGATGGCTCGCTCCACAGCCAGGTGAACGGGCTGCTGTCGAACGACATGCGACAGCAGTACGACCTCGTTCCGGGCCTCCGTTCGCTCGCGTGCCGCGTGCTCATCGTGCAGGGGCGCCAGGACCCGATCGGCGATCTGACCGCCGATCAGATCCATCGCGCGATCACCGGATCGGATCTCCGCATGATCGAGAAGTGCGGCCACTTCCCGTGGCTGGAGCAGCCCGATCGTTTCCGCCGCGTCATCGCGGAGTTCCTCGAAGCGAAGTGACGCACCGGCAGAGCGACGCACGCTGTGAGCGGCGCCGTTGCACCATTCCGGTGCCGGCTACTGCGCGATCTCCTTCCAGACGTCCGGCGAGAAGCCGACGTAGAACGTCGACCCGACGCGGATCGTCGGCGCGCGCAGCGTGCCGGACGGGCCGAGCACCGCCGCCTCGATCGCGGTCCAATCGACGGGCTTCGCGCGCAGGTCGAACGTCGTGAACTTCTTGCCTTTGCCCGCGACAAGTTTCGTCCCCTGCTGGAACAGCGCCTTCAGCGCGGCGCGGTCGAACTTCACCGCGCGGGCGTCGACGATCTCGCGCGCGACGAGCTTGTTCTTGCCGACGAACTCGTCGGCTCGCTCGCAGCCCGTTCAGTGCTTGCGGTGGTAGTACCAGTCGATCATGGGGTCTCCCGGGGGGTGACATGATCCCAAACCGCGCGCCGGGGATCACGCGGAGCTTCCCCTTCTTCCTCGCCCGCATTGACTTCGGACATCCGATCCTTAACTTGGCCGGGCTCGTCTCATGCGCCCGATGGGGGTGCATGGGAAACCCAAAGGGCAGTGAACGACGCCCCGCGCGCAACCCAACCTTCCCGCCGCCGGAACCCGTCCTCGCCGCTCGTCCTCGATTCGCTTCCCGGGAAGGTGAAAGTCCCTCCTTCATGCCCGCGATCTCCGTCAAAGAGCTGCTCGACGCCGGCGTCCACTTCGGCCACCCGGTCTCCCGGTGGAATCCGAGGATGGCGCCGTTCATCCACGGCAAGCGCAACCTCATCCACATCATCAACCTGGTCGAGACCCTGAAGGGTCTCATGCGCGCGCGCCACTTCCTGAAGGAGCTGGCCGCGACGGGCCGGCAGATCGTGGTCGTCGGGACGAAGCGCCAGATCAAGGGCGTCGTCGAGGCCGAGGCGCGCCGCGCGAACATGCCGTTCGTGAACGAGCGCTGGCTCGGCGGCACGCTCACCAACTTCGCGACCATCCGCTCGCGTCTGCGCCGCCTCGAAGAGCTCGAAGGGCTCGAGCAGACCGGCGAGATCAATCAGTACAGCAAGAAGATGCAGTCGACGATCATGCGCGAGCTGAAGCGCATCAAGAAGAACCTCGACGGCGTGCGCGACCTGCAGCGCATTCCGGGCGCCTTGCTCGTGGTCGACCCGGTCAAGGAGTACATCGCGGTGCGCGAGGCGAACCGCCTCGGCGTCCCGATCGTCGCGATCCTCGACACCGACTGCGACCCGGACAAGGTCGACCTCGCCATCCCCGCGAACGACGACGCGATGAAGTCCGTCTCGCTCCTGCTCGCGCAGCTCGCCGACGCGATCCTCGAAGGCCGCGCGAACTACCGCGAGGGCGTGGTGCAGCCGGAGCAGGACGAGCCGGTCATCGAGATGAAGAAGAAAGAGATGCGCGGAGGCCAGCGCCGTCCGCCGCGGAAGCCGCGTCCGACCGGCGGGTTCGACCGCGACCGCGACGAAGGTGCGCCGCCGGCCGCGGCCGGCGACGCGAAGCCGGCCGAGCCGACCCCCGCGACCTGATCCGCGAACGCGGGTCGAATCAACAGCTCGAACGAATCGAACGAACGAACAACCCGGCGGGAACCCGCCGGCGAGAGGAATCGGAGAGATGGCCGACGCGAAAGACGTGATGAAGCTGCGCGCCGAGACCGGCGCCGGCGTGAACGACTGCAAGAAGGCGCTCGACGACTCGGGCGGCGACATCGAGAAGGCGAAGGAGCTCCTGCGCAAGCAGGGGATGAAGATCGCCGAGAAGAAGGCCGGCCGCTCGATGGGCTCGGGACTGATCGCCTGCTACCTGCACCCGACGCCCGACACCGCGCGCATCGGCGCGATGGTCGAGTACCAGTGCGAGACCGACTTCGTGGCGAGGAACCCCGAGGTGCAGGCGTTCCTGAAGCAGCTCTGCCAGCACATCGCTGCCGCGTCGCCGGCGCCGAAGTGGGTCACGCGCGAAGAGGTCCCCGCGGACGTGATCGAGAAGGAGAAGGAGATCTACCGCGAGCAGGTGAAGGACAAGCCGGCTCCCGCGCAGGAGAAGATCATCACCGGCAAGCTCGACAAGTTCTTCCAGGAGGTCTGCCTCGTCGAGCAGCCGTTCGTGATGGACCCGACCAAGACGGTGTCGGAGATGGTGACGGGCCTCATCGCGAAGATCGGCGAGAACATGAAGCTCTCGCGGTTCGCGCGCTTCCAGGTCGGGGCCTGACAGCATGGCCGAAGAGCGCGGGCGCTATCGGCGCGTGCTGCTCAAGCTCTCGGGCGAGGTGTTCGGCGCGCCGGGTGTGAACCTGGCCGTCGACCACCTGCGCCGCATCGCCGCCGAGATCAAGGCGGTGCACGAGAACGGCATCCAGGTCGCGGTCGTCGTCGGCGGCGGCAACTTCCTCCGCGGCGCGGAGATCGCGGCCACCGGCATGAACCGCGTCACCGCGGACCAGGCCGGCATGCTCGCCACCGTGATGAACGGCCTCGCGCTGCAGGACGCCCTCGAGCAGTTGAAGGTCGAGACGCGCGTCTCGTCGGCGCTCAGCGTGCTCGCGCTCTGCGAGCCGTTCATCCGCCGCCGCGTGCTCCGCCACATGGAGAAGGGCCGCGTCCCGATCCTCGTCGGCGGCACCGGCAACCCCTACTTCACGACCGACACGACCGCCGCGCTCCGCTGCAAAGAGATCGAGGCGGACGTGCTCTTGAAGGCGACGAAGGTCGACGGCGTCTACTCGGCCGATCCGAAGAAGGATCCGAACGCCCAGTTCCACGCGCGCCTCACGTACAACGAGGTCTTCCAGCGCCGCCTGCGCGTGATGGACACCACCGCGATCACGATGTGCCAGGAGAACGGCGTGCCGATCACGGTGTTCAACCTGACGGTGCCCGGCAACGTCCTGCGCGCCGCGCGCGGCGAGGCGATCGGTACGCTGATCACCGAGTGAACGGCGTCGCACTGCGACCCGGTCACCAACGAATCGAATCGCGACAGCACCACACGAAGACGAAGGAGAAGGCGATGCTCTTCAACCAGTTCGTCACCGAGGCGAAGGACAAGATGAAGAAGGGCGTGCTGCACTTCGTCGAGGAGACGCGCGGCATCCGCTCCGGCCGCGCGACGCCCGCGCTCGTCGAGAACGTGCGCGTCGACTACTACGGCAGCCCGACGCCCCTGAAGCAGATCGCGTCGATCGGCGTGCCGGAACCGCGCGCGCTCCTGATCAAGCCGTTCGACATCTCCTCGCTGAAGGAGATCGAGAAGGCGATCCAGAAGAGCGACCTCGGCATCAACCCGCTGAATGACGGCAAGGTGCTCCGCGTCGTGATCCCGCCGATGTCGGAGGAGCAGAGGAAGAAGCTCGCCGGTCGCATCAAGGAACTGGCCGAGGCCGCGCGCGTCTCGCTTCGCAACCTCCGCCGCGACTTGAACAAGCAGATCGACGACAGCGAGATGACGGACGACGAGGTCGAGAAGGCGAAGGAAGAGGTCCAGAAGCTCCTGAAGTCGAGCGAGGCGGAGATCGACACGACCGTCGCCGCGAAGACCAAAGAGGTCATGGAAGTGTGAGTCCGGGCGCCGCGCGATGACCGCGACCGCCGCCTGGGCCGCGCACCGCGCGGGCGAAGCCCTGAAACCGACGACGATCGAGCGCCGCGAGCCGCGCGCGCACGACGTCGTCGTCGAGATCACGCACTCCGGCGTCTGCCACTCCGACCTGCATCAGGTCCGCGGCGAGTGGGGCGGCGAGCGTTTCCCGATGGTGCCCGGCCACGAGATCGTTGGCCGCGTGGCGCGCGTCGGTTCCGCGGTGACGAAGTGGAAGCTGGGCGATCGCGTCGGCGTCGGCGTCTTCGTCGACTCGTGCCGCGCGTGCGCGGCGTGCAAGGCGGGGCTCGAGCAGTACTGCGAGGAAGGCTGCACTCCGACCTACAACGGCGTCGAGCGCGACGGCGTGACGCCGACGTTCGGCGGCTACTCGCGACGGATCGTCGTCGACGAGAACTACGTCCTGCGCATCCCGGACACGATCGCGCCCGATCGCGCTGCGCCGCTGCTCTGCGCCGGCATCACGACGTGGTCGCCGCTCGTGCACTTCGGCGCGCGCCGCGGCGCCAAGGTCGGCGTGCTCGGCCTCGGCGGCCTCGGACACATGGCGGTCAAGTTTTCCGCCGCGTTCGGTTGCGAAGTGACGGTTCTGAGTCGATCGAGCGCGAAGAAGTCCGCGGCGATCGAGCTCGGCGCGACGGATCACGTCGACACGACGGATGCCGCGGCGATGGCGCGCTGCGCGTCGCGGTTCGACCTCATCGTCGACACGGTTTCGGCGGCGCACGACTACTCGACGTTCATCGAGATGCTGCGTCTCGACGGGACGATGGTGGTGGTGGGCCTGCCCGAGCCGTCGCAAGTCAGCGCGTTCGCGCTCACGGGCAAGCGCCGGCGTCTTGCCGGCTCGTCGATCGGCGGCATCCGCGAGACGCAGGAGATGCTCGACTTCTGCGGCGCGCACGGCGTCGCGGCCGACGTCGAGGGCATCGCGATGTCCGGCATCAACGACGCGTTCGCGCGTCTTTCGAAGAGCGAGGTGCGCTGGCGCTTCGTGATCGACTGCGCGACGATCGCGGAGTGAGTGCGGCGCGTGCGCCGCTATACTCCGCCTCCCTTTTCCGGGGCCATAGCTCAGGTGGTAGAGCAGCTGCCTTTTAAGCAGCGGGTCGTGGGTTCGAGTCCCCCTGGCCCCACCAACATTCGTCGAGGTCACGCTCCGCATGGCGACCGTCACAGAACAGCAGGTCGTCGACGCGCTGAAGAGGGTGTTCGACCCGGAGATCCCGGTCGACGTGTGGAACTTCGGCCTGATCTACCACGTGGCGATCAAGGACGACGACGCCGTCCTGATCACGATGACCTTGACCTCGGAGCATTGCCCGGCGGCGAAGCAGCTTCCGTCGGAGGTGAAGAAGAAGGTCGAGCAGGTCGCCGGCGTGAAGGAGTGCACCGTCGACGTCGTCTGGGATCCGAAATGGACGGTCGCGCGCGTGTCGAAGGAGGGGCGTGAGACGCTCGGTCTCGACGATCCGTGAAGCGCGGAGTGGGTTCCTTGACGCTCTCCGCACCGTCCGATAGCGTCCGCCGTTTTCGCGTGGCCCCGTCGTCTAGCCTGGTCCAGGACAGCGGCCCTTCAAGCCACTAACACGGGTTCAAATCCCGTCGGGGTCACCACACCTGTCGTTCGGGCCGCGCGGCGCGCGCGCGGCTCCCGCGCGGTGGAATGCGCGGGGGATTCCCCGCCGAGCGGGGAGCCTCGCCGAGTCGCCACGCTCCCCGACATGCGGGACGCTCGGCATGTCGCTCGCGGTCCGCGTCTCCTCGCCGCCTCACCCCGCCCAACCCGCCGAGGAGTTCCCCGATGATCGCCCGGTCGTTTGCGTGCTTCGCCGCCGCACTCGTCGTCCTTTCGTTCGCGCCCGCGACCGCGGCCGCCGGCGACGAAGACGCGTCCGATCCGCGCGGCGCCGAGCTGTACTTGCGCGACTGCGCCGTCTGCCACGACGCCGACGGCCGCGCGCGCGGCGCGAT
>CAZOLL010000217.1:0-7362 GCA_964580365.1 uncultured Phycisphaeraceae bacterium | reverse complement strand
CAAGTGTTCCGGCGTGACGTTGGTCAGCACCGCGGCCGCCCAGTCGATCGCCTCGACGCGCGACTGCTCGAGCGCGTGCGAAGAGACCTCCATCACCGCGAGCCCCGCACCGGAGTCGAGTCCGTCGGCGAGCGTCGCGTTCAGCTCGATCGCATCGGGCGTCGTGTTCGGCGCGGCGCGCATCGCGCCGCCGACCTCGTAGCCGATCGTTCCGATCAGGACGGTCTCGCACGCGTCGTACTGCGCGATCGAGCGCAGCATCCACGTGGTGGTCGTCTTGCCGTTCGTGCCCGTCACGCCGACGACCGGCAGCTTGGTGGACGGCGCGCCGAAGAAGCGGTCCGCCATGCGCGCCTTCGCGAGGCGGCAGTCCGCGACGCGCACCACCGTCACGCCCGAGCGCGAATCGACGGCGACGTCGGAGTCTGCGACGATCGCCACCGCGCCGTTCGCGACCGCCTCTGCGACGTAGCGCGCGCCGTCCTGGGCGATGCCCTTCACCGCGAAGAAGACCGAGTCGGCCAGCACGCGACGCGAGTCGGTCGCGAGCCCCGCGATGTCACGCTCCGCGTCGCCGCGCACCGACAACGGCGCGACGACGCGCAGGAGCTCCGCGAGCGGCAGACGCCGGCGGCGGTCGAACGACGTGATCGACTTCGATTCGGGCAGGGTGCAGGTCATGGTGCTCACCTCGGCATCCTCGCGGTGGAGGACGGGGTCGTTTCGGCGGCGTTCCGATCGGGAGCGATGCGCAGGTAGCGCAGCGTGTTCGCGAGGATGCGGCCGGCGGCCGGAGCGGCCACGTCGCCGCCCATGTGCTCGCCGTGCGGGCCCTTCGGCTGGTCGAGCACGATCGCGACGAGCACACGCGGATCTTCCGCGGGCGCGAAGCCGATGAACGAGGCCGTCTCGCGGCTCGCGTCCGACTCGTACTCCGCGGTGCTGGTCTTCCCGGCCACGCGGTAGCCGGGCACCATCGCGCGCTTGCCGGTGCCCTCCTCCACGACCGCCTCGAGCATCTGGCGCATGCGGAGCGCGACGACGCGGTCGAAGACGGAACGCTCGCGGCGCTGGCCCTCGACGAGCACGCGACCGTTGGCGCCGACCACGGAGTCGAGCAGGACCGGCGCGTGGTACACGCCGTCCGTCGCGAACACGCCGAACGCCGCCGCCATCTGCAGCGCGGTCACCGCGAGTTCGTGGCCGAAAGCCATCGAGACCGCCGTGTACTTGCGCGTCCACTCCGACGGCGGTCGCAGCACGCCGGCCTCTTCGGTGACGACGCCGATGCCGGTCTTCTTGCCGAAGCCGAGGTCGGCGAACGTGCGGTACAGGCGCCGGAACGCGGCGGCCTGCGCGGTCGACGGCGCGCCGCGCGCGCCGTCCGGCGGCACCATGCGCAGCATGATCTTGCTCATGCCGATGTTCGAAGAGTCCGCGATGATCTCGAGAGGCGTGAGCAGCCCGTGCGGGTGGCTGTCGTGAACGGTGCGGCCGTCGAACGAGTGCTGGCCGTTCTCGCAGTCGATCCGCTCGGCCAGGCTCACCACGCCGGCTTCCATCGCCGCCGCCATCACGAACGGCTTGAACGCCGAGCCCGGCGTGTAGCGCGCCGCGATCGCGCGGTTCTGATGCTGGTCGACCGGGTAGTTCGAGTAGTGATTCGGGTCGAACGTCGGCCGGTTCGCGAGGGCGAGGATCTCTCCGTTCCTCGGGTCGAGGACGACGGCGACGGCCCAATCGGGACGAAACTGGGCGACCGCGGCGTCGAGCGCTTCTTCGGCGAACGCCTGGATCACCGTGTCGAGAGTCAGGTGGACGTCGGCGCCCGGCGTCGGCGGCACCATTTCGTCCGCGGCCGCGAGGTCGTAGATCTCGTTGCGCGCGCTGTCGCGGAGCGTGAGACGCTCGCCGTCGGTGCCGCGCAGGTAGGCGTCGAAGCTCCGCTCGAGCCCCGTCTGCGCGCGGCCGTCGGTGTCGACGTAGCCGATCAGCCCCGCGGCGCTGGAGCCTTCGGCGTACCGCCGCGTCCAGGTCGGCGAGAGAACGATCCCGGGGAGGAGGTCGTCGCGCTTCGCCTGGCGGAGCATCGCGATCTGCTCGCCGTCCCAGATCCGGCGCGCGCCGATGCGGCGGTAGCCGTCGCGATCGAGCAGCGCGCGAATGCCGAGCTCCGCGTCGGGTTCGGCTCCGGCCGCGTCACCGAGGATCCGACCGAGAACGCCCGCCACCTCGTCGCGGTGCTTCTCGGTATGGCGCGAGTCCGCGTACAACTCGACCGCCGGCACGGACTGCGCCAGTTGGATGCCGTTGCGATCGAACATGCGACCGCGCGCCGCGAGCATCCGCTCCGTTCGTTGTCGCATTCCCGTGGCGCGCTCGGAGAGCGCGGGATGCTTCACCACCTGCAGGTGGAAGAGGCGCAGCTCGAGCGCCACGAAGCACAAGGCGAGGACGCCGACGAACATCCACAGACGGCGCGCGGCGGAGGACATCACTGGCTCCCCGTCGCGTTCGTCGCGACCCAGTCGCGGTCGAACGGCGGAGCGGCGATCGGGAACATCTCCGCCGGGTCGACGCGGAGCGCGTCCGCCGCGGTGAGCAAGCGGTCGGTGCTCGCAAGCCGCCGCGCGTGCGCGGAGGTGTAGGTCAGCGAGAGCCGCAGGTCCTGCATCTCTCGGAGTTGCGCGCCGATCTGGTAGGACTTCGCGCGGGCCGCGACGTTCATCGCGGTGGTGGCCAAGGCCAGGCCGGCCAGGGCCAGGAGTGCGATCGCGAGCACGAAACGCCGCATGAGCCCCTCTTTGGGCGCGTCCGCCGTCAGTTCAAACCGGGTTTCTTTCCGACTTCGCGGGGCGCGCCGACGCCTCCGCGAGCTTGCGGGCCACTCGCATGCGCGCGCTGCGCGCCCGCGGGTTCGCCGCCACTTCCTCCGCGCGCGGGTACACCGGCTTCTTGGTGAGCACGGCGACCCTCGACTCCGCCGCGCCCGTGCGCAGGAGGTCCTTCACCACTCGATCTTCACCACCATGGAACGCGATCACCGCGACGCACGCGTCCGGAGCGAGCCGCGTGATCGCCGCCTCGAGCCCGGTCTTCAGGCGCCCGAGCTCGTCGTTCACGAGCGAGCGGATGCCGAGGAACGTGCGCGTCGCGGGGTGATGGTGCAGCGGCCGCGAGCCGATCGCCCGCTGAACCAGCTCCGCGAGTTCGCAGGTACGGCGGATCGGCGCGCGCTCGCGCTCCGCGAGGATCGCCGAGACGACGCGGCCGGCGCGCGGCTCCTCGCCGAGCGTGCCGATCGCGTGCAGGAGCTCCTCGCGCGACGCGCGGTTCACGACGTCGGCCGCGGTGCGCCCGCGCGACGACGTGTCCATGCGCATGTCGAGCGGACCGTCCGAGCCGAAGCTGAAGCCGAACGCGGGGTCGTCGAGCTGCAGGGACGACACGCCGAGGTCGAACAGGGCGCCGTCGAGCCGCGCGATGCCGAGCTGATCGCAGACGCGGTCGAGGCACGCGTAGTCGGAGTGGACGAGCGTGACGGAGGCGCCGTACGCGGCGAGGTTCGCTCGCGCGTGCTCGAGGATGCGCGCATCGCGGTCGAGACCGATGACGCGAGCGCCGTTCGCCGCGGCGAGGATCGCGGCCGTGTGCCCGCCGGCGCCGACGGTCGCGTCGAGGTAGGTACCACCCGCGCGCGGCGCGAGGCTCTCCACCACTTCCGCGGTCATGACCGGCACGTGCACGCGCGCGCTCATGTCGTCGTTCATGCGCCGCCTCCGATCGCGCGGCGCCCGCCGGATGCCGCGGCCTCCTGCGAGACGGGCGCGGCGGACGTGCCCGGTTCCGATCGGGAGCGGACCTCGCTCGGGAGCGCTCATGTCCAGATGCTCCGCGCGAAGCCCTCGTAGCCCTTGTCGATCTCGGAGCGGCGATTGCGCCAGCGCGTCTGGTCCCACAGCTCGATGCGGTCGTGCGCGCCGGCGAACACCACGTCGCGCGCGAGTTGCGCGGGAGATCGCAGCCGCTCGGGCAAGAGGACGCGGCCCGTGTCGTCGACGTCGAGCTGCTCGGCATCCGAGAAGAAGATGCGGACGAAGTCGCGGGCGTCCGGGTTGCCGACCGCCTGGCTCTTGACCCGGGCGGCGGTGTCCTTCCACTGGGAGGCCGTGAAGATGAACACGCAACCGTCGAGGCCGCGGGTCGCGATGAAGTGGCGGGGCTCCCCCCACTCCGAGAGCGCGCCGAGGAACCTTTTTGGAATGAACACACGCCCCTTGAGGTCCATGGTGTGTTCAAAAGTCCCAATAAAGCCCACGGACAGCGATCCTCCACCCTGCACCACTGAGCGCCAACCTACACCTCCTTTCGACACACGCAAGGGGACTCGGGGTCAAAAAACCCACTGATTCTTCGCGACTGCGCTCCGCGAGGCGGAGCGCCGCGTCGACGCGCGAACGCGACCGCGCGCGGATCGCGCGACGCGATCACGTGAGGATGCATCAAGAGGAAGAGGAGAACCGCGCCGCAAGAGCGGCGCGCGCGGCGATCAGGCGCTCGCTTCGGAGGACGCGCCGCTCTCACCGGCGGTCGTCGGATTCGCCGACGCCGCGACATCGAGACCTTCTTCCGGATTCACGTCGACGTCGAGCAGTGAGTTCAAGCGCTCGCGCAGCTCGGCGATGTCGGATTGCGCGAGCGTCGGCGCGATGACGCGGAAGCGACGCGACTCGGGCGTGGTCGGCATCACCGAGACGACGAGGAAGTCTTGGCCGCCGTCGGTGACGAACTCGTGCAGCTTGAGCGCGCGCTTGCGCAGGAGCACGAGCCCGAGGAGATAGCAGAGCTTCTCGTACTCGGGGCCCGGACACGCGAGCATGCGCACGAACAGCTCGCGCAGCGCGGCGAAGTCGATCTTGCGGCGCGCGCGTCCGATCTCGGTCTTCTTGGTGCGCCAGTGCGCGAAGTCCACGGCGACTTCCGGCGACGCGGCGCGCGAAGCGTCCGCGCGCGCGAAGCACTCGATGCAGACGTCCTTGCGCTCCGGCTCGTCCTGCGCGAGAGACAGAGTCGAGACGAGCGCGTCCCCCACCGCGAACTCGCGCGTGCACGTCGCGCAGACGTCGGCGCTCTTCTTGATGCGGTACTCGTCGCCAGACTGACCCGGCACGCTCGATCCGCTCGACGCTTTCACCGTGAAGCCTCCGCCACGCGCTTGCTTTCCTTGATCCACAGCTCCGGATCGTCGCCGGGAACGGTCACGCCGGTGAGCTTCTTCAGCACCGTGACGGCGCGCGTCGCGAGCCGCGCGTCCTTCTGCGCGCGTCGATCGCGGTGGAACAGCGCGACTGCCGGCGCGGTGCGCGGCTCGTCGAGCGCTTCGAGTGCCTCGAGCACCTTCTCGGGGCCGGGATCGGTGGACGGCGACGAGAGAGCGGAGACGAGCACCGTCCCCGCGCGCGCCTTGTCGGAGCGCCGCGCGCGTGCGAGCGCCGCGACCGCCGAGCCGCGCGTCAGCGGATCCGCGCTCGTCTTCAGCTCCTGGCCGACGCGCGCGATTGCCTTCTCGCCGCCGATGCCGACCAACGTGCGCGCCGCGGCGCCGCGGAACAGAGGGCTGTCGCCGGACTGCGGAGCATCGAGCGCGGCGATCAGCGCGTCCGAAGCGCCGAACTCGACGAGCGCGTGCGACACCGCTTCGAGCGCGGTCGTGTCGCGCCACGTGCGCAGCGTCGTCACGAGGATCGGGACGGCGGTTGCCGCGTCGACGTGCAGGAGCTCCGTCTCCGCGCGCTTCCAGCCCGGCTCGAGGCCGTGATCCGTGCCGCGCGCCTTCGTCGCGTTGCGGTTCATGTCGCCGAGCAGGTTGAGCACGAGCGACTCGCGCTCGGGCGCACCGAGAGCACACCAACGGTCGCGCGCCGCCGGCCACTCGGGAGACTCGGTCTGGTAGAGGCGCCACCACTCCGCGAGCTTCGCGTTGTCTTCCGAGCTGCCCGTCGAAGAGCAGCCCGCGGCGAACGCGAGGGAGGCGAGCGCGAGTGCGGCGATGAGTCGGACGATCACGGCGTGTGGCAGACACCCGGGCGTTGGAGACGAGGCGGAAAAACGCAATCGAACCGAGGTCGCGCGAGCGCGTCAAGCGGGCGCACGCCGCGTTGCCGGCGGACGCCGCGGCGAGTAGTTTCACGCCCGTGGTCCGCTTCGCGCACCTCCACTGTCACAGCCACTACAGCCTGCTCGAGGCGACCACGCGCGTCGACGAACTCGTCGCCGCCGCGGCCGCGTGCGGGCAGGACCGGCTCGCGCTCACCGACCACGGAAATCTCTTCGCGGCGATCGAGTTCTACAAAGCGGCGCGCGCCGCCGGCGTGACGCCGATCCTCGGCTGCGAGCTGTACGTGGCCGCGCGCGACCGCGCCACGCGCGACGCGAAGGAGCCGGTGTACCACCTCACCGTGCTCGCCGAGTCGCTCGAGGGGTACCACAACCTCGTGAAGCTCGTGTCGACCGGCTGGCTCGAGGGCTTCTACCACGTGCCGCGCGTCGACAAGGCCGCCATCGCGGCGCACGCGCGCGGCCTCATCGCGCTCTCGGGCTGCATGCAGGGCGAGGTCTCGCGAAAGGCGATGGCCCGCGACACGTCTGGCGCCGAGCGCGTCGTCGCCGAGTTCCGCGAGACCTTCGGTAAGGACTCGTTCTTCCTCGAGGTGATGGAGAACGGCATCGCGGTGCAGCGCCGCCAGCGCGAGGCGCTGCTCGAGCTGTCCGAGAAGACCGGCGTCCCCGCTCTGCTCACCAACAACGTGCACTACCTGAAGAGCGAGCACGCCGTGGCGCGCGAGGTGCTGATGAACATCGCCTCGAACCGCACGCTGAAGGACGAGAACCGCTGGCGGCGAGACACCGACGAGCAGCACTTCCGGACTTCCGACGAGATGGCGTCCCTGTTCCGCGGCGCCGCGCCGCTCGCAGAGCGCGCGTACGAGGTCGCGTCGCGCTGCAACGTGAAGCTGCCGCTCGGCGAGTTCCACCTCCCGCGCTTCGACGTGCCCGACGGCGCAGACCCCGTCGCCTACTTCGGGCGGCTGTGCGAAGAGGGCGTCGAACGACGCTACGGCGCGATCACCCCGCATCTGCGCTCGCGCCTCGACTACGAGGTCGAAGTCATCCGCGAGATGGGCTTCGTCTCCTACTTCCTCATCGTCGCCGACTTCGTGCGCCACGCGCGCGAGCACGGCATCCCCGTCGGCCCCGGCCGCGGCTCCGGCGCCGGGTCGCTGGTCGCCTACTCCATGCGCATCACCGACCTCGATCCCCTCGCCTACAACCTGCTGTTCGAGCGCTTCCTCAACGCCTCGC
>CAZOLL010000216.1:0-7364 GCA_964580365.1 uncultured Phycisphaeraceae bacterium | reverse complement strand
CTGCGTGATGCCGAGCTTCTCGCCCGCGGCGATGCGGATCTGCTCCTTCACGATGTCGACGCCGGTCACCATCTCGGTGACGGGGTGCTCGACCTGCACCCGCGCGTTGACCTCCATGAAGTAGTAGTTCTTGTGCTTGTCGACGAGGAACTCGACGGTGCCGGCGTTCACGTAGCCGGCCGCCTTCACGAGCTTCTTCGCGGCCTCGCCCATCTGCTTGCGGAGCGATTCGTCGAGCGCCGGCGACGGCGACTCCTCGACGACCTTCTGGTGGCGGCGCTGCATCGAGCAGTCGCGCTCTCCAAGATGGATGAGATTGCCGTGCGAGTCGCCGATGATCTGGATCTCGACGTGGCGCGGCTCCTCGATGAGCTTCTCGAGATAGACGGACGAGTCGCCGAACGCGGCCTCGGCCTCGGCGCGTGCGGCAAGGAAGCCGCTCACGAGCGAGACGTCGTTGTGCGCGACGCGCATGCCGCGGCCGCCGCCGCCCGACGCGGCCTTGATCAGGACCGGGTACTTGATGCGGCGCGCTTCCTCCAGCGCCTGCTGCTCGTTCGCGACGATGCCCTCGGAGCCCGGGATGACCGGAACGCCGACTTCCTTCGCGGTCGCCTTCGCGCGCGACTTGTTGCCGACCATCTCGATCGTCTGCGGCGACGGGCCGATGAACGTGATGCCGCACGACTGGCAGACCTCGGCGAAGTGCTCGTTCTCCGAGAGGAAGCCGTAGCCCGGGTGGATCGCCTCGACGTCGGCGATCTCGGCGGCGCTGATGATGCGCGGGATGTCGAGGTAGGACTGCGCGGACTTCGCGGGCCCGATGCAGATGGTCTCGTCGGCCGAGCGCAGGTAGACGGCGTTGGCGTCGGCCTCGGAGTAGACGGCGACGGTCTCGATGCCGAGTTCACGGCATGCGCGAATGACGCGCAGGGCGATCTCGCCGCGGTTCGCGATCAGGATCCGCTTGAACATGCGCGCGGTGGGATCAGCTCTTCTGGATCAGGAAGAGCGGCTGGCCGAACTCGACGGCTTCGCCGTTCTCGACGAGGATGTCGACGACCTTCCCGCTCGTCTCCGCGCGGATCTCGTTCATCACCTTCATCGCTTCGATGAGGCAGATGACCGTGTCGGGGCCGACGGTGTCGCCGATGTTCACGTACGGCGGCGCCTCGGGGGCCGGGGCGCGATAGAAGGTGCCGACCATCGGCGAGATGAACTCGTTGGCGTTCGACGGCTTCGCCGGCGCGGCGGCTGCGGCCGGCGCCGGGTGCGCGAGCGGCATCGGCGCGTGGCCGACCATCGGCGCGGCGTGCATCGCGGGCACCGATGACGATTGGGGCGGTCGGCGCGACAGCCGGACCTTCTGGTCGGCTCCCGACACGACCTCGACCTCGTAGAGGTCGTTCTCGTTCATCAGCCGGACCAGGCGCTCGACCGCCGCGAAGTCGACGTTGCTGGCGCCGCGCTTCGAACCGCCGCTTCCCGACCCGGACGGAGCCTTCTTCTTTCGCGTCACGCCCGCTCCACGTATGCGCCGGTGCGCGTGTCGATGCGGATCATCTCACCGTTGTCGATGAACACCGGCACGTTCACGTTCGCGCCCGTCTCGACCTTCGCGGGCTTGTTGCTCGACGTTGCGGTCGAGCCTTTCAGCCACTGCTGCGTGTCGACGACCTTGAGCACGACGAAGTCCGGCAGCTCGACCGAGATGATCTCGTCGTTGATCTTCTTGAAGGAGCAGTGCGTGTTCTCCTTCAGGAACGGGAGCAGCGGATCGATCAGCCGCTTCTCGACGTGGACCTGCTCGAAGGTCTCGGGCTCCATGAACACGAACATGTCGCCCTCGCGATACAAGTACTCCATCTCGTACTTGTCCACGTTGACCATGTCGACCGTGTCCTTCGAGTTGAAGCTCACCTCGAGGATCTTGCCGGTCTTCACGTTCTTGAGCCGGGTGCGCACGAACGCGACGCCCTTGCCGGGCTTCACGAACTGGAACTCCACCATGTCGAACAGCTGGCCGTCATGCTCGATGGTGATGCCGTTCTTGAACTGATTGGTGGAAATCCGGACCACGCACGACCTCCTGCCCTGCCGAATCCTGGCGCACCGGTTTCACCGGTCTTCGTGACCGGTTCCGAACCGGTTTCGATCGGCCGGAGGACCGGGCCATTGCTCCGGCCGGGGATTCGGCCGCCGGGGCGGAAGCGCGGCATTCTCAGGACGCCCGTTCGCGCTGTCAAGCGCGGCGGTCGGGTGCGCGCCGGGCGGCGGCCGCGTCGGCGGCGCAGTCGGCAGGCGCGCTCGAGAGCAGCTTCGCCGCGTGGGCGAACGTCTTGACCACCGCTTCGAGGCACTCGACGGCGCCCTTCGGGCTGCCGGGGAGATTCACGACGAGTGCGCGCCCGGCGGTGCCGGCGGTCGCGCGAGACAGGTCCGCGAGGACGGTTTTCGAACGGGACGCCGCCCGCATCGCCTCGCCGAGGCCGGGGATCTCGCGGTCGATGACGCCTCGCGTCGCCTCGGGGGTGACGTCGCGCGCGCCGATCCCCGTGCCGCCGCTCGTCAAGACGATCGAGACCCGGGCGGCCAGCGCGCGGATCGCGGCGGCGATCTTGTCGCGCTCGTCCGGAACGACGGCCGGCGGCAGCTCCGCGGTGAAGCCGTGCGCGGAAAGGGCCGCGGCCAGCAGCGGTGCGGTCTGGTCCGGCCGCTCGCCGGAGGTCGCGCGGTCGCTGACGATGACGATGCCGGCGGTGAGCCCGCTCACGTGCGACCGCGGCGCCGGTAGTGCCCGGAGCGACCGCCCTCTTTCTCCTCGAGCCGGATCGGCCCGATCGTGATGCCGCGCTCGATCGCCTTCAGCATGTCGTAGACCGTCAGCGCCGCGACGCTGACCGCCGTCAGCGCCTCCATCTCCACGCCGGTGCGGTCCGCGGTCTTCACCGTCGCGGTGATCTCGATCGTGCGCGGCGGCGCGAGCCGCAGGTCGACCACGACCCCCGAGAGCGCAAGCGGGTGGCAGAGCGGGATGAGGTCCGCCGTGCGCTTCGCCGCCTGGATCCCGGCGAGACGCGCGACCTCGAGCACGCTCCCCTTCGCGACGCGGCCGCGTCGCACGCGCGAGAGGGTCGCGGGCAGGACGCGCACCGAGCCCGTCGCGACGGCGACGCGGTGCGTCACCGGCTTGAACGAGACGTCCACCATTCGAGCCGCGCCGCGACCGTCGAGGTGGCTCAGTCCGGCCGACTCGTCCCGCTCCCGATGCGATCGAAGTCCGGCGGCTCGCGTGCGGGGCATGTCGCGCAGGATAACGAGATCGCGCCGCCACTTTGATCCTGCGGGCGAGAACAGGCCTCCGTATCATCGCCTCAAGCGCGACCGGACCCGACGTCGATGACACCGTTCGACCGACTGCCCCGCGCCGTGCCGCCTGCTGGCTCGCTCCTCGGAGACCCGACTCCAATGCTCGTCCGCCGAACGGTCGTCCCGACGTTCCTCGCCGCGCTCCTCCTCGCCCCGTTCGCGTTCGCCCAGAAGGCCGACACCGGAGCGGACTTGTCCGTCGCGATCGATCAGGCGGTCGAGCGGATGCGAAGCGGCGCGGCGCCCGAGGTCTACGGGGCGGTGCGCAACATCGTCGACCTCGGCGACGGCGCGATCCCGGTCCTGCGGCGCAAGATCGGCGACGAGCACGACCCGTGGGCGCAGATCGGCATGATCCGCGCGCTCACCGACCTCGATCCGGCGGAGAACCAGGACGAGCGGCTGCTCACGCTCTCCGGCGTCGACCAGGAGCCGAGCGTCCGCGTCGCGGCGTACGAGCTGATCGGCCGCATGCAGCCGAGCGAGAAGGTCGAGAACGCGCTCGCCGACACGCTCGATCGGACCTACGACCCCGCCGTGAAGACCACGCTCGCGAAGACCCTGTTCGCGATCGGCGACGCGGCGCACAAGCAGCGCGCGCGCGACGAGCTGAAGCAGCTCCTGAAGTCCGAAGAGCGCGAGATCCGCGTGAAGGGCGCGCTCGCCCTCGCCGAGATCGGCGACTTCGACTCCGCGCGCACCGTGCTGTACGAGATCCAGGACGACCCCACCGACGAGGGCCGCCTCGCGCGCGCGATGGTGAAGATGGAGCGCCAGAGCCGGTACTACGACGCGGCGCAGGAGCGACTCCTGCAGGCCGGCAAGACCGGCAAGCCCGCCGGTGAGGCCGACGGCTTCGCGACGCTCGAGGAGATCATCGAGATCGTCCAGTCGGAGCACATCAACGGCGAGTGGTACAAGGGCAAGGACGGGTTGCAGAAGCTGATCGCCGAAGCTTCGAAGGGCCTGCTCAACTCGCTCGACCGCCACTCGGTCTACTTCACGCCGGACGAATACGAGAAGTGGTTGCTCGACCTGCAGCGCAGTTATGCGGGCATCGGCGCCTACGTCGACACGATCGGCGACCGCTTCACGATCACGCGGCCGATCTACTCCGGCCCCGCCTACAAGGCCGGCCTGCGCAGCGACGATCAGATCTGGGAGGTCAACGGTTGGGAGACGTTTGGCCAGCCGCGCCAGGCGATCATCGATCGCTTGAAGGGCCCGCCGGGCACCGAGGTGAAGATCAAGGTCTTCCGCACCGGCTGGAAGGACACGCGCGACTTCGCGATCACGCGGCAGGAGATCAACATCCCGTCGGTGTACTCCGAGCTGTTCCCCGGCAACATCGGGTACGTCGAGGTGCAGACGTTCGCAGAGAAGACGTTCGAGGAGCTCGAGACCGAGCTGCGCTCGCTCGAAGCGCGCGGGGCGAAGGGCTTCGTCGTCGACCTGCGCTACAACCCCGGCGGCTACCTCCGCGCGGCGATCAACATCGTCGGTGAGTTCATGGGCCCCGACAAGCTCGTGGTCTACACCGAAGGCCGCCACGCTCCGGCCGACCGCCGCGACTACGTGACCGATCGCCGCGCCCGCGCGCACACGGGCGAGCTCGTGCTGCTCGTCAACGACCGAAGCGCGTCGGCGGCGGAGATCCTCGCGGGCACGCTGCAGCACTACAAGCGCGCCGAGATCGTCGGCGAGACGACGTTCGGCAAGGGCACGGTGCAGAACCAGTTCGTGCTGCAGACGCAGCAAGGCGAGCGCTGGGAGGACGCCGACGGCAACGGCCTGTGGGATCCGGGCGAGAAGTTCGACGACGCCAACAAGAACGGCAAGTTCGACTACGGCGCGATGTTCAAGCTCACGACGCAGCGGTACTTCCTGCCCGACGGCAAGTGCGTCCACTCCGAGGTCGACCAGAACGGCAGTCTGGTGAAAAAGGGCGGCGTCGATCCGGACAAGGTCGTCAAGTTCGAAGGCGGCGTCCCGCCGTGGAAGGAAGAGGAGCTCGCGAACCTGGTCCAGAAGAACGTGTTCTCGGACTACGTGAAGCAACACATGCCGGGCAACGAGGACCTGTTCGTGAAGCTCGCCGAGGGCGACGGCCAGGACACCTCGCGCTGGCCGGACTTCGACGCGTTCTACGCCTCGCTCAACACGCACATCGACAAGAACGAGATCCGCCGCTTCCTCCGCCTCTCGGCGCGCGACGCGGCGCCCGACGTGCGCGGCCGTGCGTTCCCCGGCAACGGTTTCTTCGGCGACTACCAGGAAGACAACCAGCTGCAGTGCGGCATCGTCGAGCTGTTGAAGAAGCTGGGCACGGATCCGGCGTCGGTCCCAGAGTATGCGGCGTTCGCGACCAAGTCGTTCGACGCGCCGACCGCGAAGGCGAAAGAGGAGACGAAGGAAGGCGGCTGATCCCGGCTCACGCCGGAGCGGCCGTCATCCCGATCACTCCCGCCGAGCGCAGCGCGGCGTTCCCGTCGCGCCGATAGGAGTGGAACCGCGCGCCCCCGCAGATCGTGCACTCGGGCGAGACCTCGACGTTTTCGCGCGGCACGCCCGACTGCTCGAGCAAGCCGCGGATCGCCGCCTTGAGATCGACGGAGCGCCCGCTCTTCCCCGATCCGCGTGCACACGGTCGCACGCACGCATCCACGTCGACGCCCGCCGACGCGAGACCGTCGAGGACTTCGTCCCCCACCTCGTAGCAGCAGCCGCCCGCACCCGGGGTGATCGCGGCGACGATCGAACGCGGCATGACGGCAAACGACTCGTCGAGCGTCGAGAGCGCCGCGTCGACGATGCCGCGCGCGATGCCGCGCCATCCGCAGTGAACGGCGCCCACTGCTCGCGCGCCTCCCGCGTCGTCGACCGCGGCGAGCAGGAGCAGCGGGCAGTCCGCGGAGATCGCCTGCAAGAGCAGGCCCGGTGAATCGGTGACGAGCCCGTCGACGTCCGTGACGCCGCGCCACGCGCCGGCGTCCGCCACGGTGACGGCGCGCACGTTCGACGTGTGGGTCTGCCGCGTGGGGATCCACGCCCCGCCGGGCAGGACCCTCGCGAGGAGTCGCTCGCGATCCGGCGCGCGTGCGGCGTCGAAACCGCCGAACAGATCGGCGCACGCGAATCCGTGGCGGACGCGCGCGACGTTCGACAGCGATCGAAAAGCGAGGAGCGGGTCTGGATTCAACTCACGAGACGCGCGAGCCGCTTCTCGTCGAACGCCTCGCGGAACGAGAAGGCGTGGACGAACTGGTCGCGCGTGTCGGAATCCTGCTTGTTGAGCAGGCCGCGGTCAACGAGATGGAAGACCACCTCGCCGACGTCGTCCGTCGACTCGATGCCGAGCGACGAGAGCACGATGCGCGACAGCGGGCCGAACTGGTCGATCGCGTGGTCGCGGAACCCTTCGAGCAGCTCGAGCACCGTGAGATGGCGCTCCGTGCCGCGGCGCTTCGACTTGCCGAGCCGCTGCATCGTGAAGTCGAGCGCCTCGAACACGAGGTGGTACGCGCCGGCGCGGTAGCGCGAGTCGGCGCGGGTGATCTCGAGGATTCGTTGTTCGATGGCCGTTTGTGCGCTCATGTCGGAACACGTCCTGACGGACGTGTTATCGGCACCGAGCGCGGGCCGAATTGAGAGCGTCAGGCCCGTTCGCGCACGAATTCGAGAAGGTCGGAGAGCGCGAGCACCGGATCGACGTTGTGCGCGAGGTCGGACACCGCGAGCTCGCAGCGATCGAGCGCCGCGAACAGCGGATCGGCGTCGGCCGCGGGCTTCAGCGCGGGACCGAGGTCGGCGTTGATCAACTGCGCCGCTCCGACACCGCACGCGGTGAGCGCGAGGCGGTCGCGCAGGAGTCGGCGCAAGAGGCGCACCGCGAGCACGAGCCGCGAACGGCGGCGCTCGCGCTCGTCGTCGTCCTCGTCCTCGGCGGTGATCGTCGCGCCGGCGCCGATGATGCGGGCGGTGATCTCCGTCGGTGC
>CAZOLL010000215.1:0-7380 GCA_964580365.1 uncultured Phycisphaeraceae bacterium | reverse complement strand
CAAGGAGAACCCTGAACTCACCGATGACGAAATCGAGCGCTCGGTCGCCCTGATCCACGCGCACACGGCTCACGCGCATTCGCTCGCGGCGCTCGCCGCTTGGTCGGCCGGCGTCCCGTGCGTCGTGTCGCGCCGCGTCGACTTCCCGCCGCGCGGCGCGTTTGCGCGGTTGAAGTACCGCCACGGCGTCACGCGCTACATCGCGATCTCCGCGGCCGTTCGCGGCGTGCTCTCCGGGTTCGGCGTGCCGGACGACCGCGTCTCCGTGGTGCCGAGCGGCATCGACCTCCGACGTCTCGCCGGCGCCGACCCGGCGTCGATCGACCGCGAGTTCTCGATCGCGCCCGGCGCCCCGGTGATCGTCGCGGTCGGCCACTGCGCGTGGCACAAGGGCTTCGAGACGCTGATCGACGCGGTGCCGGCGATCACCGAGCGCCGACCGACCGCGCGCGTGTTCGTCGTGGGCGATGGCGAGCTCCTGCCCGAGCTGCGCGCGCGCGCCGCGCGCGTCGAGCGCGGAGGCTGCGTCGAGTTCACGGGCTTCCGTTCCGACGTGCCCGCGTTCCTCGCGCGCGCGGACGTCGTCGCCGCGCCGTCGATCATGGAAGGACTGAACACCTCGGTGCTCGACGCGCTCGCGCTCGAACGCCCGGTCGTGGCCTCGAACGTCGGCGGACTGCCCGAAGCCGTCGTCGACGGCGAGACCGGCCTGCTCGTGCCGCCGCGCCGGCACGACCTCCTCGCAAGCTCGATCGTCGGGCTCCTCGACGACCGCGAGCGCGCGGCGCGACTCGGCGCCGCGGGGCGCCGTCGCGTGCTCGAACGGTTCACGGTCGACGCGATGGTCGAGGGCACGCTCGCCGTCTACCGCGAGCTCGCCGCGCGCCGCGCGTGACGGTTACAGCGCGCACCGCATCGGATACCCTTCCGCGGGAGCCGTCGATGTGGACCGTTCGCGTCGCTCTCGCATTCGCACTGTCGGTTCTGCTCGCGCCACCGGCGTCAGCGGACGCGGCGAACGGCGTCGACGCCGAGCTGCAGAAGCGCATCAATCGCGCGATCGACAAGGGCGTCCTGTTCCTCACCCACGCCGACAACGCGCTCGCGGCGGAGCCGTCGCGCCGCTCCTACCCGCTCGGAGCCGACGTCCTCGTCGCGTACACGCTGCTCACCTGCGGCGTCTCGAAGGACCGGCCCGAGCTCGCCGAGCTGATCGAGCGCGCCGCGCGCGCGCCGTACCTCGTCGACCAGACCTACACGCTGTCGCTCGCGCTGCTCACGCTGCTCAAAGCCGACCCGCAGACGCACCGCGCAGCGATCGTCCTCTTGATCGCGCGGCTCGAGGCCGGGCAGATCGACGCCGCGAACGGCAAGGGCGCGTGGAACTACGACCTGCCCGAGGGCCGCTCCGTCGCGGGCGACGCCGGTGCGAAGGGCGCGAAGAAGGACCAGCGGATCGCCGGCGGCCACTGGCCCGCGCCGGTCGGCTGGTGGGACAACTCGAACACGCAGTACGCCGTGCTCGCGCTGCGCTCGGCCGTCGACTTCGGCTTCCAGGTCGACGGCCGCGTGTTCGTTCGCGCCGCGGAGCACCTCCTGCAGTGCCAGGACCAGCAAGGCGGCATCGGGTACGGCAAGGGCATCCGCGAGAGCTCGTACACGTCGATGACGGCCGGCGGTGTCGGTGCGCTCGCGATGTGCGCGGACGTCCTCGACGCGAAGAAGAACGCGGAGCTGCGCCGGCGGATCGACCGCGCGGTCGCGGCGGGCGGCGACTGGCTCGGCTCGCGGCTGCGCTGGCCCGCGACGGACTCCGGGTGGCCGTACTACGCGGCGTACGCGATCGAACGCCTGGGTCACTACGCGCACGCGCCGCGCTTCGGCAAGCACGAGTGGTACCCGGAAGGCGCGCGCTGGCTGGTCGACGACCAGTCGGAGAACGGTGCGTTCGGCGCGCGCGGCGGGTTCGAGGGGCGCTCGGTGTCCGGTGACGCGGTCGACACCTGCTTCGCGCTCCTGTTCCTGAAGCGCGCGTCCGCGGTGCACACCGAGGAGTCGGACGAGATCTACGTGCTGCTCCGCGGGCTCGACCCGCAGGCATCGGAAGCAGACCTCTCCCGGGTGCGGAACCGCATCCTCGAGGTGAAGGACGCCGCGCTCCCGCAGCTCGCGAAGGCGCTCTACCTCGACAACCCCGCGGCGCGGAACCTCGCCGACGAATGCCTGCGGACGCTGACCGGCGAAGACTTCGGTTACACCCGCGCGCGCGACGAGGCCGAGGCGCGCGCCGCGCGCGACGCGTGGATCCGCTACGTGATGCACCGGCGGCGCGACTCCGCGGCCAGCGACGGCTGACGCGCCACGGCCCTGTCGCAGAGGGCGCGCCGCCGAATCGTCCCGCGCGCGCGCCGTCTATCATCCCCGCATGCCCCGCGTCGTCGCGCTCCTCGTGCTCGTGCTCGCCGCGCTCGGCGCCGGGTTCCTCCTGTGGCGCGCCTCGGAGTCCGGCGACGCCGGCAGCGCGGAGATCGAACGCCCGGGGTCCCCGCCGAGCGCGACGAGCACCGGCGCCGATCCCCTCCGCGGCGCGGCCGATCGCGGCGGCACGCCGTCCGCTCCGGCGCGCGACCCGAGCACTCCCCCCACCGATCGCGACACGAGCACGACCCGCGACGAGGCGTTGGGCCCGCCTCGCGCCGTCGGCCGCGTCGTCGATTCCGCGTCGCGGCCGATCTCCGGCGCGACGATCCGCTTGTTCGCGCTCGCGGCCGCTCCTTTCTCCGCCCGCACGCCCGCGGGCGTCGAGGCGACCAGCCGCGAGGACGGCTCGTTCGAGCTCGCGCCGCTCCCGGCGCGCACGGCGTTCATCGCGGAGTTCTCTGCTGCGGGAAAGGTGACCCGGCCGGCGAACGTCGCGCCGCGCGAGAGCGGCGCGCAGGACCTCGGGACGATCGCGCTCGTCGACGCCATCGCGCAGACCGCTCTCGTGGTCGCGCAGAACGGCGGCGCGCCGGTCGCGAGCGTGCGCGCGTGGCTCTCGCGCGATCCGCCCGCACCGGGCTCGGTCGAGATCGTCGGCCCCGACGGCTCACCGTCGCGGCCGCCCGACGCGACCGGCGGCGCCGACGGACGGGTTTCGTTCGACGGCCTCGACTCCGTGACCTACCGGTTCCGCTTCGCGGCCGATGGGTTCGCGCCGCAGGACGTCCGCAGGAGCTTCATCGCCGCGCGCGGCGCGCCCCCCGCGTCGTGGAAGGTCGAGATGGTCCGCGCCGACCGCAGCGCGAGCGGCCGCGTGCTCGGCCCCGCGGATCGGCCGATCTCCGGCGCGACCGTGATGGCGCTCGCGACCTCGGCGCCCGCGGACACCGTGTTCGGCCCACACCGCGTGACCGCGAGGAGCGGAGCCGACGGCGCGTTCACCCTCACGGGACTCACGCCTTCCGAGTACGAAGTGCGCGCGAGCGCCGCCGGTGCGTGGCAAGCGGAGCCCGTCCTGCTCCGGCAGGAATCGGCCGATCTCGTGATCCGGATGGGAGACGGCGCGGCGCTCACGGGACGCGTCACCGGCCCCGATCACCGCGCGCGCGCCGCGCGCGTCGAGATCCGCCGCGACGACCGGTTCGGTGCGCCGATGACGGTGCGCGAGCTGCAGACGGGTGACGACGGCCGGTTCCTCGCCGCCGATCTCGAGCCGGGGCGCTACACCGTCGCCGGCGCGCGCGACGACCTCGCGCCGACCGTCAGCGCGCCGGTCGACGTCACGCCCGGCAACCGCGCGACGGTCGATCTCGAGCTCGCGCCCGGTGCGTCGATCACCGCGCGCGCGGTGCGCGGCGGGAAGCCGATCACCGCGGTTGCGGTTCTGCTCTCGTCGGAGTTCTCCGCCGGGCTGGCGGCCGCAGAGCACGACCTCTTGAGCCCGCTCCACGGCCGCCGCGCGACGTCGGGCGCGGACGGCGCGCTCGCGCTCGACGCGGTTCCCGACGGTGCATTCTCAGTGCGAATCGCGTCGGCCGACGGCGGCGCGCGGCTCGAGCGCGGCGTCGCGATCGCCGGCGGCCGGGCGGTCGATCTCGGCGACGTCGACGTCCCCGCAGTCGGCGACGTGGAAGGCATCGCGCGCGATGCGGGCGGCGCGCCCCTCTCCGGCGCGGAGGTCGTCGCGGCGTCCGATGCAGCCGGCGAGCGGCGGCGCGCGCGCACCGATGCGTCCGGCAGGTTTCGCTTCGCCGGACTTCCCGCGCTCGACTTCCTATTCTCGGTGACGCCCGAGTCGTCCGACGCGCGCGAGTTCTTCGTCACCCAAACCGCCGCGGTCGTCGCGCCCGGCACGACGCTCGACGTCACGATCGAGCGGAGGAAGCGGTCCTGAACCGGCTCGGCTCCTCGTTCAAGATCGGGCGCCTGTTCGGCATCACCGTGCGACTGCACGTGGTGTTCGTCCTCCTGTTCGCGCTGCTCGCGACGCAGATCTGGCTCGGTCACGGGATGAACGCGGCGCTCTGGTACGCGGCGCGGCTCTTCCTCTTGTTCACGTTCGTGCTCCTGCACGAGCTGGGCCACTCGCTCGTCGCGCAGGCGCACGGCATCCGCGTGTACGACATCGTGCTGTGGCCTCTCGGCGGCCTGGCGCGGCTCGCGCGCATCCCCGAAGACCCGAAGCTCGAGTTCAAGATCGCGGTCGGCGGGCCGCTCGTGAACTTCCTGATCGTGCTCCTCGTCCTGCCGTTCTTCTTCTGGAGCGGTCGCGAGATCCGATTCGATCCCGCCCGGTTCGTCGATTGGTCGCTGCTCGACTACGCGCTGTACGTGAACCTCCTGATGGGCGCGTTCAACCTGATCCCGGCGTTCCCGCTGGACGGAGGCCGCGTGCTGCGGGCGCTGCTCGCGCGCCAGGTCGACTGGCTCGCGGCGACCCGCGCCGCGGTGCACGTCGGCCGGTGCTTCGCGCTCGTCGGCGGGCTCGCGGCGCTCGCGTCGCCGGCGTCTTGGTCCGTCGTGCTGATTGCGGCGTTCGTGTGGGTCGCGGGCTCGCAGGAGCTGCGCGTGCTCGAAGCGGAAGCGATCGCGCGCCGCGAGGCGTTCTTGCGCGCGCACTTCGCGCGCTCGCCGGAGGCCGAGCGGTTCTTCGGCCAACCGCCGGAGTCTCCGCGCCCCGACGAAGGGCCGGGGGTCGCCGGGCCGTGAGCGCGCTCCTCGTTCTCGTCGCGCTCGCACTCTCGGACCACCCGTGCGCCGCGTGCCACCCGGGCGTCGTCGAGCGTTTCGCGCGGCACGGCATGTCGCGCGCGCTCTCCGCTGCGGCGCCGTCGGAGCTCGTCGCGCTCGACGGCAAGGAGTGGACGGACGCGCGCAGCGGGTTCACGTTCCGGGTCGAGGCGAGCGCCGAACGCGCGGCGCTGGTCGAGCTGCGCGCCGGGCCGCCGGGGCTGCCGCCCCACCGCCGCGAGCTGCCGATCGTCGGGTTCGTCGGCGCCGGCGTGTTCGATCGCTCGCTCGTGCTCGAGCGCGACGGCCTGCGGTTCTTCGCGCCCGTCGAATGGTCGACGTCGCACGGCGTCGTGCCGGCGCCGCACCAGGAGTTCGACGCGCACTCGCGCTTCTCGTTCGCGCTCACGCGTGAGTGCCTCGAATGTCACGCGTCGCCTTCGCCGCGCGACGACTGGCCCGCGCATCGCGCGGACGGCGCACCGCTGTCCGGCCTCGACTGCGCGGCGTGCCACGGCGACGCGCGGCGCCACGTCGAAGAGGCCGGCGCGCCCGGAACGATCCCGCGGCTCGCGTCGCTCGCGCCCGCGCGGCAGCTCGACGTCTGCGCGCGCTGCCACCTGCAGGGTGACGCGCGCATCCCGCTCGCGCGCGCAGACGACGCGCCGTTCGCACCGGGAGACGACCTGTTCCTTCGCCGCGCCGCGTTCGTGCCGCGCGCGCCGACCGACGAGTTCGGCTTCGTGTCGCAGTCCGATCGCATGGCGCGCTCCGCGTGCTTCACGAAGAGCGCCGGGCGGATGACGTGCACGACGTGCCACGACCCGCATGAGTCGTCGACCACGCTGGATGCCGCGCAGATCGACGCTTCGTGCGCGAAGTGCCACGTCGACGCGGAACGCACCGGATGCTCGCGCACGAGGAACGCGGACGAGCCCATGGCGACGCGCGGCTGCGCGACCTGCCACATGCCGCGCTCGTGGCCGCACGACCTGCGGCACGTGAAGATCACCGATCACTGGATCCGCCGCTCGATCCCGCGGGCCACGGAGCCCGCGGCGATTCGCGTGCACTCCGCCGCCGACGGCGACGTCGTGCGGTTCCGCTGGCCGCTTCCCGGCGAGGCGCCGCCCGACCCGCGCGAGGACGCGCTCGCGCGCGCGATGGCGGACGTCCAGCTCGGGCACGCGGACCGCGCGCTCGCGGCGTTCGACTCGAAGGAGCCCGCGCCGCCGCGGCTCGACCGTCTCGCCGCGTTCCACTTCCTGCGCGGCCGCGCGTTCGAATCGGCCGGGCGCGCAAGCGACGCGGTCGCCGCGTACCGCGACGCGATCGCGCGCGAGCCGAGGGACCCGGAATCGCGCACGAACCTCGGGCGGCTGCTCGTGCTGCAAGGCTCGGGCGAGGCCGAGCCGCTCCTGCGCGCGCTCGCGTCGGACTTCCCCCACGCGGCGGCGCCGTGGCGCAACCTCGCCGGCGCGGCCGCCGCGCACGGCGACCGCGCGGGGTTCATCCGCTGCCTCGAGGAGGCCGTGCGCCGCGACTCCGACCTGCCGAGCGTGCTGCTCGAGCTCGGCCGCGCGCGCCTGTCCGGCCGCGACTTCAAAGGCGCGCTCGACGCGCTGCGCGCCGCGGTCACGGCCGACCCGGACTTGGCGCATGCCTGGACGTGGTTCGGCGTGGCGCTGTTCCAGAACGGCGAGAAGGCGCCCGCACGCGCCGCGTTGACCGAGGCGCTGCGCCGCGACCCGAAGGACGCCGACGCGAAGCTCGGGATCGAGCGCACGTCCGCGCGGTGATCACGGCCGGTTCGGCAACCTCCGCAGCACAACCACTTCTGGCACGACGTCGATCTCGTCGAGGATCGGGTGCTCGTGCAATCGCGGGAACGTCGCGACCACCTGCGTCGCGTCGCGCCCGGAGCCGATCACCGCGCCGACTTGCGGCAGCGCCGGCCGCTCGATCGTCACGACGCGCGAATACGTCGGCGACACCACGCGCACCAAGAGGTGCGGGTCGAACTCGACCATCGCGCGCGCGAGGTCGGGCGCGGCGGCGAAGCGTCGCGCGATCGGCGCGGGGATCGGCGGCGGCGGCACGGCGGCGTTCGCGACGACCAGCACGCGTTCGCCCGGTTTCGCGCCGCTCGCCGGGTCGGCGAGCCACACC
>CAZOLL010000214.1:0-7447 GCA_964580365.1 uncultured Phycisphaeraceae bacterium | reverse complement strand
GACGGCGTCGAGTACGGACTGTGCATGCAGGCCCCGGGCCGCCGCGCCGACGACTACAAGAACGGCTTCAAGCGCGTCGGCCAGTCGTTCCGCTTCTTCAACGAGCACGCGGGCGAGGTGAAGACGATCGACGCGTTGAAGGACGTCGCGATCAGCCCGAAGAAGAAGGCGCGGATCGAGAAGAGCCTCGTGAAGGGCTGGGACGTCCGCGTCAGTCCGAAGAAGAACTACGTCGTCGTCTACAACACGAAGGGCCGGCGCAACGACCAGCTCGCGACGATGATCGCGGATCGCATCGAGAAGATCCGCGAGCAGGTGTACGAGGTCACGTTCCCGCCCTCGAAGCCGGTGACCGCCGTGTCGGTGGTGCGGATCTGCGGCGATCGGTCCGAGTACTTCGCCTATGGCGGGCCGCCCGGGTCGGCGGGGTACTGGAACGACTACACCGAAGAGCTCGTCTTCTATGACGCCTCGCCCTCGAAGAAGGTCGACGAGGACACGCTCGCGGTCCTCTATCACGAGGCGTTCCACCAATACATCTACTACAGCGTCGGAAACGTCGCGCCGCACTCGTGGTTCAACGAGGGCCACGGCGACTACTTCGCGGGCGCGAAATACCAGGGCGGGAAGTTCAAGATCGAGCCGTTCGACTGGCGCACCGGCGTCGTCAAGCAGGCGGTGAACGAAGGGCCGCGCGGCTTCAAGATCGAGAAGGACCCGAACACCGGCGAAGAGAGGAAGGTCTGGGAGAACAAGGGGTACACGCCGCTCAAGGACCTCATCACGTTCTCTCAGGGCGAGTACTACTCGTATCCGAGCGTCAGCTACGCGCAGGGGTGGGCGCTCATCTACTTCCTGCGGTTCGAGGTCCCGAAGAACGAGGCGTACAACAAGAAGTGGGGGAAGATCCTCCCGACGTACTTCGACGTGTTGACGGCCGAGGTCGCGAAGAACGCGAAGTTCGTCGCCGGCGGCACGAAGGGCGACGGCCCCGACGCGCCCGAGCCGCCGGACGACCCGCCCGGCGGGGGCGACGACCCGAGCAAGCCGAAGCCGCAAGACCCGCCGAAACCCGGCGACCCGCCCAAGCCGACCGATCCATCGAAGCCGCCGGCCGACCCGCCGAAGGACCCGTCGACCGAGGGCGAAGAGCAGAACGCACCGCCGCCGCCGCAGACCGGCCTCGACGACGAAGCCGCGCTGAAGAAGGCAGTGGAGGAAGCGTTCAAGGGCGTCGATCTCGCCGAGCTGGAGAAGGCGTGGATCAAGTGCATCAAGAACGTTTGATTCGGATCTGAGCCAACGCAGGCGTCCGCCGCGACGTTGTCGCGGACTCACGCGACGCGGATCGAAGCCGGCAAGAAGGAGAAGTCCGATGTCCCCGATGACACGTGCGTCCGGTTGGTTCTCCGCGTCGATCGCGCTCCTCGCGCTGCTCGCCTCCCCCGCGCTCGCGGGCAAGAACGCGACGAAGATCTACCGCGATCCGGTGCAGAAGTGCTCGTTCCTCACGTTCCCGGACTGGGATCAGGTGCCGGCGGAACCGACCGAGCCTTGGGTCGTGGCGAAGTTCCTCGACCCGTCGTCGAAGGGCGACTTCTTCAAGTCGGAGCTCACCGTCGTCCGCATCGTGAAGGGCGGCGGCGACGTCCCGCTCACGGGCGAGGACCTGAAGGACAAGGAAGGCCTGAAGGACAAGATGACCGAAGCGTTCGGGCCGAAGACCGCGTGGGACGCGACGGCCGAGCACCTCTGGATCCAGAAGGGCGCCACGAAGCCCGACCCGAAGCTGTTCAAGAAGATCACGTCCGACGAGAAGGTCGAAGGGAAGATCTGGCAGTTCGAGTTGCCCTACCCCGAGTACGCCGCGCAGGCGTCCAGCAAGAAGGACGCGGTTCTCTTCGCCACGCTCGTGACCTACGAGAAGGACTCGGTCGAGTACGGCCTCTACATGGTGACCACCGGTCGCCGCGCCGACGACTACAAGAACGCGTTCAAGCGCATCGGGCAGTCGTTCTCGTTCTTCAACGAGAAGGCGGGCGAGGTGAAGACGCTTGACGTCTTGAAGGACGTGAAGATCAGCCCGCGCAAGCGCTCGAAGATCGAGCGCGGTCTCGTGAAGGGCTGGAAGGTGATCGTCAGCCCGAAGAAGAACTACGTCGTCATCTACAACTCGAAGGACGGCGAGAACGACGCGCTGGCCAAGGTGCTCTCCGAGCGCATCGAGAAGATCCGCGAGCAGGTGTACGAGAAGCAATTCCCGCCTTCGAAGCCGATCGACACCGTCTCGGTGATGCGCGTGTGCGCCAGCCACAAGGAGTACGTGAGCTACGGCGGCAGCCCGTCGAGCGCGGGGTACTGGAACTCATTCACCGAGGAGCTCGTGTTCTTCGATGCGGCCGCTTCGAAGAAGCCCGACGACGACACGCTGGCGGTCCTCTATCACGAGGCGTTCCACCAGTACATCTACTACAGCGTCGGGAACGTCGCGCCGCACTCATGGTTCAACGAGGGGCACGGCGACTACTACGCGGGCTCGCGATACAACGGGGGCAAGTTCAAGATCGAGCCGTTCGATTGGCGCAAGCCGGTCGTGAAAAAGGCGGTGGCCGACGGACCGCGCTCCTTCCAGATGACGAAGGACCCGGACTCCGGCGAAGACGTCAAGAAGTGGAGCGACGTGAAGGGCTTCACTCCGCTCGCCGACCTCGTGAAGTTCTCGCAGCGCGATTACTACGCGTACCCGTCGGTCAGCTACGCGCAGGGTTGGGCGCTCGTGTACTTCCTGCGCGAGGTCGTCCCGAAGAACGAGGCCTACAACAAGAAGTGGGGGAAGATCCTTCCGACGTACTTCGACGTGCTGAAGCGCGAGGCCGCGAAGGAGAAGGGTTTCATGCGCGGCGGCGACGAGCCCGACGGTCCGGACGAGCCCGACGGCGAGCCGGACGACCCGGCCGGCGGCGGCGACGGGAAGGACGGCGATCCGGGGAAGCCCGGTGAGGATGGAAAGCCCGGTGCACCCGGCGATGCGCCGCCCGAGCAGACCGGCGTCGCGAGCGCGAGCGCGCTCGACCTCGCGCTGCAGGAAGCGTTCAAGGGCGTCGACATGGACGAGCTGCAGGCCGCGTGGATCGCGTTCGTGAAGAACGTCTGACGCGCGGCGCGCGTCCGGCGACGCGCGTCGTCAGGGCTTCGCGCCCGGCGGGATGTCCCACGCGGTGAGCCAGCGCGTCTGCGTGCGCATGAAGCCATGCTCCTTCACGAGCCGCTGCTCCATGTCGGGCAGGTGCGCCGCGCCGTAGAACACCGCGATCCGCGTCTTGCCCGCCTCGAGCTGCTCCTTCATCACCGACAGCGCGCGCTTGTTGCGCTCGATCACGAGCGTCGAGCCGCCGTTCGGACCCTTCTCGAGCCCGGCCGCCATTTCCTCGAGATGGCTCATCTGCTTCCCGAAGACGTACTTCAGGATGCGCGCGCGATCCTTCGAGAAGAACGCGAGCAAGGTCGCGGTGCTCGACGCCGCGTCCTCCGGCTTCGCGCTCGAGGCGCGCGCCATCTCCGCGGTGAACATGTTCCAGAACAGCGTGAGGAACGACTCGCCCTTGTCCTCCATCGACTTCATGAACTCGTCGGGCGTGAGGTCGGCGTGCACGAAGTTCTCGGCCTGGTAGTCGATGCCGTCGAGTTGGAACTCGAGGCCGAGCATCCAACGCAGGGTGTTCTGGATCTTCGAGAGCGCGGAGTCGTGTTTCTGCCCCGGCTTCACGACCGCGCTCTTCGGCTTGACCATCTCGTACAGCACGGCCTCGTAGTCGCGGAAGTCCTCGTTCAGCTGCTTGTAGTAGGACGGCTCGCCGACGTGGACGGCGCCGATGAGGTCGACTTGGCGGCCTTTCTCGTCGACGTAGGTGACGATCGCGGTCTCGAGCCGGCCGACGCCCTCTCCCTCGTCGACGAACCGCACGAACTCGTCGGACGCCGGGCGCGAAGCGGGCGCGCTCGCCGCGGTCTCCGGCGCGGACGCCGTAGGCGGCGCGTCCTGCGCCAGCACGATCGCCGTCGCGACGAGAACTCCGCCCGCCAGGAACACGCTGGTGCTGCTCATCTCGGTCGCTCCGTTCCGTCCGGTGGGGTTTTGGAAACTCAGTCCTTCAGCGTCAGGATCACCGGCGCGTGGTCGCTCGGATTCTCGCCTTCGCGCGCCGCGAGGTCGATCTCGACTCCGCTCGCGCGATCACGCACCGCCTCGCTCACGAGCAGGTGATCGATGCGCAGCCCCTGCTTGCGCTGGAAGCCGCGCGTGCGAAAGTCCCACCAAGTGTAATGCCCGCCTTCTTCGTGGAATCGGCGGAAGACGTCGACGAGGCCGAGGTCGACGAACGCCGCCAGCGCCGCGCGCTCCGGCGCGGAGCAGAAGATCTGGTCACGCCATTCCTCGGGGTCGTAGACGTCGCGGTCGTCGAACGTGATGTTGAAGTCGCCGGTGACGACGAGCGGGCGCTTCACGTCGGCGGTCGCCTTCAGCCACGCGTGGAGCTGCGCGAGCCAGTCGAGCTTGAACGCATACTTCGCCGAGCCGACCTCCTGGCCGTTCACCACGTAGGCGTCGATGACGCGCAGATCGCCGATCGTGGCGGCGATCACGCGGCTGTCCGCCGCGCCGGCGCCCGCCGGCTTCCAGCGGACGACGTCGGTCATCGGCTGCAGCGAGAGGATCGCGACGCCGTTGTACGTCTTCTGTCCGAACGTTTCGACGCGGTAGCCGAGCGCTTCGATCTCGGCGCGCGGGAAGTCCTCGTCGACGCACTTCAGCTCCTGCAGGCAGAGCACGTCCGGGCGTCGCGCCTCGAGCCAGGGCAAGAGCCGCGGCATTCGCGCGCGCACGGAGTTGACGTTCCACGTCGCGAGCTTCATGGGAACTCCGTCAGCCGCCCTTCTTGCCGGAATCGGCGCCGGCCGGCGGCGTCGAGAGTCCGTGCGCGTCCAGCACGGCCCACGCCGCGTCGCAGACCGCGGTGCGCGTCGCGAGCCGCGCGGCCTTGAACGCCTCGACCGCCTGCCACGGCTTCTCGTCCTTCTCGACGAGCTTGTCGATCGCCTTCACGAACCCGTCGCGGTCCTTGCTGGCCTTCAACCGCTTCACGATCTTCGTGAAGTCTTCGCCGTCCTGCGTGATCGCGAGCAGCGCGCGGTTGCGCATCCCTTCGTGGTCCTTGCGCAGGATGCTGTCGGGGTTCACGTACAGCCACGCGAACTCCTCGACCATCGTGCGGTGCTTGAAGAACGCCAGGAAGCCTTCCGTCGTCTGCTTGTACAGCTTCGTGCGCCGGTTGTCGGCCGGGATGGGCGAATTGAACGAGTTGTCCCTGAGGATGCGGCGCGCATACGCGATCGCATCGACGTCGGGCATCTCGATGGTCATCTGCGACGCGTAGGCGTCGAAGATGGTGATCGCGGCGAACGCGTGGCCTTCGCGGTCGCAGTACGCGTGGTCGAAATAGTCCGCGCGCTTGTCCTGCGCGTCGTCCCAGTCGAGTCGCGCCTCGATCCACGCGGTGAGCACGTCGTTGCCCGGCACGTAGCCGGCGAGCAGGTCGAGCATGCGGCCGTCCGCGGGCGGGTCCTTGCCGTGGTCGACGCCCGTGTTTCGCGAGTAGTCGTAGCGGACGCGGCGGCAGAACTGGGCGTCGCCGTTCTCCGGGTGGATCTCCGCGAGCTGCTGTTTCGCGAGGTCGGAGTCGTCCGCGACGAACGCGCGCGGAACCTGGGTCGGCGCGAACTCGGAGTGCGCGAAGAACTGCGGGCCCGGCCACGACTCGACGCGCAGCTCCTTCTTCGCGCGGTCACGCAACGCGAGCAGCTTCTTCAGTCCGGCCTCCGGGCTGGCGGCGAGTCGCGCGTCGATCTCCGCGAGGATCGCGGCCTGCGCCGGCGCGTCGCACGCGGCGAACGCCGCGGCGGCGGCCGCGGCGGCGTCTTCGGGATCGGTCTCGCCCTCGGCGGGCAGCGCGAGCGCGAGACAGAGCGTGAAACCCAGCGCAAACATGCACCGCGATCTTAATCACCGCATCTTCGCCTTCAGTTCCGCGTTGTTCGGGAACAGCGCGGCGCCCTGCCGCCACGCCTGCTGCGCCTTCTCGGCGTTGCCCTGCTGCATGTAGAGGTTGCCGAGGTAGAGGTAGGTCTGCGCGTAGTGGTCCTGGCGGTCGCCGCGCTGCTCCTGCTGCGAGACCAGCGTTTCGAACTGCTTCACCGCCTCGGCCTGCTTGCCGAACAGCGGCGGCCAGAACGACAGCGACACCGCCTTCGTGAAGCGCGCCTCCCAGTGGTTCGGGTCGATCTTCAGCGCTTCGTCGAACGCCTGGTCCGCGCCCATCGCGAGCATTCCCTTCTGCGGTCCGTCGGCGACGTTCTGCAGCTTCTCGACGTAGGCCCAGCCGATGTCGACGCGCAGCTCGGGGTTGGTCGGATCGTTCTCCGCCATCTCCTTCAGCGCGTCGATCGCCTCGTCGAGCTTGCCCGCGTTCGCGAGCGCCTTCCACAGTTCGCGCTTTCGGTCGTGCGACGTGCCGGCGCGCGTCAGTTCCGCGATCGCGTCGGAGACATCGAGATCCTCTTCGGGCGCGCTCGCGGCATCGTCTCCGCCCGCGCTCCCGGCGCTCGCGTGCTTCTCGAGCTCCGCCGCGCGCTCGGCGATCAACTGGCGCGCCGCGCGGTCGATTGCGGATTCGTCGATGCGGGTCGGCGCCGCGAGCGACGCCGGGGCGGACTCGAGCTTCGCGACGGAATCCGTGAGCCGCGCGAGCGACTCCTCGATGCGCTGCATCCGCGGATCGGCGACGGCGTCGGCCGCGCGCGCGGAGTCGCCGCCCGACGTGAGCGAGGCGGTGACCATCGCGGCGGCGACGGCGGCGGCGACCGCGATGACGATGACGACGAGGTTCTGCTTCATGGTCTTTCCGATTCCTGCGGGGGTGTCAGAGGTGATCGAGCGTCCGGTTCACCGGAGCTCGAGGTTCGCGTCGCGGGTCTGGCCCGCGACGACGTCGATCGTCGTGCGCGCGGACCCCTTGCCCGGCGCATTCGCGACCACTGTGAAGGTGCCGGGCCGCAACGCGCGGAGCGTCACGTCGCCGTTCTTGTCGGTGCGCGCGTTCTCGATCAGCGGGATCGCGGCGCCCGCCGCGTCTTCGAGCCGGATCGTCGCGCCCCCGAGCGGCGCACCGTCGGCGACGACGTGCACCCGCACGCGGCCGCCGGGGAACAACGCGATGCGCACGTCGCCCACGCGGGCGCCGTCTTGCAGCGTGATCGGCTCCGCCGCCGCGGGGACTCGATCGCCGGAGTCGGTCACGGCCCGGACGCGATGCACGCCGGACGGCAGCGGCGTGAGCTCGAAGGTGCCGTCCGGACCCGTCACCGTCTTGCCCTCGAACGCGTCCTGCGT
>CAZOLL010000213.1:0-7479 GCA_964580365.1 uncultured Phycisphaeraceae bacterium | reverse complement strand
AGATCCTGACGATCGCGTCCGGCAACACCGCGGTCGTGCCGATCCCGGACATCCCCAGCTTCGACATGCCCGGCGTGTTCGTCTACGCCCAGGGCTTCTCCGCCGTCGCGCCGCTCCACACGCGGCTCGAGGCGACCAACGTCGTCGCCTTCCGGGTCGACCTGTGATCTCGCCTCCTCGTCGGTCCTCCCGCCGCGCGCTCCACGCGCGCACGGCGGGCCGGGCGCTCTTGCTCGCGCTCGGGTTCCTGGCGGCTCCGCTCGCGAACGCGCAGGACAAGAAACCGACCGACGAGGAGATCCCGGTTCCTGCTCTCGGCGGCTGGCAAGGCACGCTGGTCGTCGAGAGCGACTCGGGCATCTGGACCAACGGCACGCTGAAGGCGTTCGCGCAGTACGGCTGCCCCGAGGTGTTCGGCCTCGACGACAAGGGGCGGTGCATCGTCTGCTGGTCGTACAGCGGCAAGTGGACGCCGGTGCAGACGACGGAAGACAAGGAGTGGCTCGGCGCGCTCGTGCAGCTCGACCTCGACCCGCATCGTCCGGGCGAGGAGATCTACACCGGCGGCAAGCGCGGCAACCTGTACCAGATCCAGTTCCACCGCGAGGGGCAGACCGACGTCAACCTGATCGCCAAGTTTCCCGCGCTCGAGATCCACACGCTCGTCGCGGGCGATCTCGTGCCCTCGCGCCCCGGCAACGAACTGCTGCTGTTCACGCTGAACGGCGAGACGTTCGAGGTCGCGCCCAAGGGCGACGGCAAGTTCGAGACGCGACTCGTCGCGTCGTTGTCGGGCCGCGTGCGTCAGGCGCTCCTCCTGCCGTCGAGGCCGGGAGAGACGCCGTGGATCGCTGCGGTGATGCGCAGCGGCGAGGTCGCGTTGATGCGCTGGAGCGCGGAAGGCCTCGAAGTGAAGAACGTGCTGCACGAGCCGATGGGCTTCGGTCGCTGCGCGCTCAAGCCGGGCGCCGTCGCGGGCGGGCCGTTCGTGTTGTACGTCACGCGCGACGACGGCGTGATCCTGCGGCTCTCCGGTCGTCCGGAGGATTCGAGCTGGACGCGCGAGATGATCTTCGCGGGACCGCAGGGTCCGCGCGGGATCGCCGCGGGCCGCTTCGACGCCGACCCCGCCGTCGAGACCGTCGCGGTGTTCGGGTACTCGACGCGCGTCGAGCTCCTCTCGCGTCGTCCGGGCCAGCCGTGGACGAGCGAGGTGATCTTCCAGGACCGTGACAAGGGCCACTGGCTCTCGGTCGCCGAGCTCGACGGACGCAATTCCACCGACGAACTTCTGGCGAGCGGTTACGGCAAGCGCCTCGTGCTCCTCTCGCGTCCGCCGGGATACGGCGTGTCGCAAGGGCCCGCGGTGACCGCGCCGAAGCTCCCGCCGACCACGACCGCGTCCGCGGAGCCGCGTCCCGTGCGCGTCGCGATCGGCGCTTCGAAGATCACCGCCGAGGACCTCTCTCCGCTCCGCTACCACGGCGGCTTCGAGACGAAGACCTCGATGTTCGAGACGCTCGTGCGCAAGGACGACCGCGGCGTGATCGTCCCCTCGCTCGCGCAGTCGTGGGCGATCGAGGACGGCGGTAAGACGTTCCGCATGCGGTTGCGCGGCGGCGCGCGCTTCCACGACGGCACCGCCGTGACGGGCGCCGCGGTGGCGCTGCACCTCAAGCGGTCGGCGGGGTTCCCCGAGCACGCGTGGCTGCGCGGCATCGCTTCGATCGAAAGCGTGACGGCGCCGTCGAGCGACGAGGTCGTGATCACGCTCGACCGTCCGTATCCGCTGCTCGAGGACCTCTGCGCGATCAACCCGTGCGCGATCCAGTCGCCGACCGCTTTCGACGGCGAAGGCGACTACCGCATGCCGATCGGCACCGGGCCGTTCGCGTTTTCCGGGCTGTCGCCCGAGGGCAACCTCCTGCTCGCGCCGAAGGATCCGGCGACGACCGCGGGCCGCGGCCTCGAGATCGTCCCGTTCGCGCGCGGTGGGCCCGACCCGCTGGTGGCGCTCGAGAAGGGCGAGGTCGACGTCGTCGTCGACGGTGACCGCGAGCTGATCGCGCGCGAGCGCGTGAAAGAGTGCGCGGCCGATCCGCGCTACCGACTCGCGGAGAGTGCGGGGTCCGCGGTGATGTACCTGAGCTTCCGCATGGACGGCGCGACGGCGGACGCGGGCCTGCGACGCGCGGTGGCCGCCGCGGTCGATCGTGCGGCGTTGGTGCGCGAGGTCGAGTGCGGCCACGGCGACCCGTGCGAGACGTTCGCCGCACCGAACGACACGACGTGGCCGGCCGCGAAGCCCGCGCCGAACGCGGGCAAGGCGCCGTCGATCGCCAAACCGCTCGTCGCCCTCGCACTCGCGACCGACACCCGCGCGGTCGGGATCCTCACCGCGCTGGCCGCGAGTCTCGCTTCGGCAGGCATTCCGGTCGAACTCGTGCGCGCCGACGCCGGCGACCACCAGAGCCGACTCTCGAAGGGCGAGTGGGACCTGCGCGTCGAGCGCACCTGGGGCCGGCCGTATGACCCGTTCCTCTCGCTGATGTCGCGCTTCGGCCAGCCGACCGTCGAGGACTCGGCGACCGGCGCGCCGCGCACGATGGCCGACCCCGGGCTCGCGCGCCTCGTCGAGGACGCCGCGCGCACAGCGCGCCCCGAGGAACTCTCGGCCGCGTACGCGAAGATCCAGTCGCACATCGATCGCGAGGCTTCGGTCGTGCCGCTCTACTCGCCGCGCCGCCTCGCGCTCGCGCGTGCGGATGCGCCGATGCCGGTGATCGGGACGGATCTGTACCGGATGGATTGGACTGCGCGGTCGAACTGAGACGGGCCCGTCCGTCGGGCCCAAACTCGAACTCGAGTCGCGAGAACGAGACTCGTCCCCGAGCCCGTGAGTCGTCACACGGGCCTCGTCCGACCTCCGCGACCCGCCCGCGCCCCGACTTGTAGGACGTCCACGTGACGTCAACGATGACTCCACGCGAGGTGCTGCGCACCTCCGTGCCGAGCGCGCCCCTAGCACTCGGCGAGGCGGGGCCGGTGCGCTGCGGCGGGTGGTGCTGGCGAACTCGCCGGCAGGCCGAACGTGACACACAGTCGGCGGCGTGAGGTCGCGGGTCGCGGCGAGCGGGAGTCGGTTTGCGACACGCAGGAGAGTCGACGCGAGCAGACCGAGCAACGGGCAAGCGCGTGCACACAAGCGATCTTCCTCCGAGGGGAGCGGGGTTCCGACCCGAGGCCCGAAACACCCGTGCCGGTGCGCTGGGGTCGCCGGAAACCCGATGGACGCCGCTACGATGCCGCGCTTTCTCGCCGCCCGCCGAGAGGTCCGAACGGAATGCGTCGCGTCCTTCTCCTCGCGCTGTTCCCGCTCCTCGCGTCCGTCTCCTGCAAGCTCGCCGATCACTCCACGCCGCCGTCGACTTCGCCGGCCGCCGCGGCTCCCGCCGCGAGCGCCGCTGCCGACACGCCGAAGCCCGCGTGGGACGTGAACGCGCCGCCGTACCCGACGCGCACCGTCAACATCGACGTGCGCGAGGGCACGTGGATCGACCTCGACGTTTCGCCCGACGGCAAGACGATCGCGTTCTCGCTGCTCGGCGACCTCTACCTGCTGCCGATCGGCGGCGGCGACGCGAAGTCGATCTCGTCGGGCATCGCGTGGGACATGCAGCCCGTGTTCTCGCCCGACGGGAAGAAGCTCGCGTTCACGAGCGATAGCGCGGGCGGCGACAACCTGTGGACGATGAACGTCGACGGCTCGGATCCCAAGCAGGTGTCGAAGGAGAGCTACCGGCTCGTGAACGAGCCCGCGTGGGATCCCTCCGGCGAGTGGATCGTCGGGCGCAAGCACTTCACGTCGCGCCGCTCGCTCGGCGCGGGCGAGATGTGGCTGTGGCACGTGACCGGCGGCGACGGCCTGCAGATGACGACGAAGCCGACCGACCAGAAGGACGTCGGCGAGCCCGCGTTCTCGCCGGACGGCAAGTACCTGTACTACTCGCTCGACGCGACCCCCGGCCCGAGCTTCGAGTACAGCAAGGACTCGAACGACGGCATCTACGCGATCCGCCGACTCGACCGCGAGACCGGCGACACCGATGCGTTCGTCACCGGACCCGGCGGCGCGTGCCGGCCCACGCCGTCGCACGACGGCAAGTCGCTCGCGTTCGTGCGCCGCGTGCGCTTCCAGTCGACGTTGTTCGTGATGGACGTGAAGTCCGGCGCCGCGCGGCCGGTGTGGTCGGGCCTCGAGCGCGACATGCAGGAGACCTGGGCGATCCACGGCGTCGCGCCGCGCATGGCGTGGACGCCGGACGACTCCGCGATCGTGACGTGGGCGCACGGCAAGCTGTGGAGCGTCGCGGTCGAGAACGGCAAGGCGACCGAGATCCCGTTCCACGTCGCCGACACGCGCCAGGTCGCGAGCGCGGTGCGCTTCCCGCAGCAGGTCGCGCCCGACGAGTTCGACGTGAAGGCGCTGCAGGACGTCGCCGTGTCGCCTTCCGGCGATCAGGTCGTCTACTCCGCGCTCGGACATCTGTGGACGCGCGCTCTCCCCGACGGGACGCCGAAGCGGCTCACCTCGCAGACGGATTCGTTCGAGTACTGCCCGTCGTTCTCCCGCGACGGCCGCTCGATCGTCTACGTGACGTGGAACGACGAGAAGCTCGGCACGGTGAGCGTGACGTCCGCGAGCGGCGGCGACGGCAAGTCGATCACGCCGGAGCCGGGCATCTACCGCGACCCGGTGTTCACGCCGGACGGCAAGCGCGTCGTGTACGGCAAGGTCTCGGGCGGCAACCTCACGTCGCCCTTGTGGGGCGCGGAGACCGGCGTGTTCGTGATCGATTCCGATGGGGCCGGCGGCGGGAAGCCGAAGCTCGTGACGAAGGACGGCACGAAGCCGCGCTTCGGCAAGGACGCCGATCGCGTCTTCCTGCAGACCGGGTCTTCCTCCGGCGACAACGACGGCGTGCGGCTCGTCTCGCTCGAGCTCGACGGCAGCGACCAGCGCTCGCACCTCGTGTCCGACAACGGCGTCGACGTGGCCGTGTCGCCCGACGGCAAGTGGGTCGCGTGGGTCGAGAAGTGGAACGTGTGGATCTCGCCGTTCGTGCCGACCGGCCGCGAGGTGCACGTCGGCCCGAAGGGCAGCGCCGAGCCGTGCGTGAAGGTGTCGAAGGACGCCGGCGAGAACATCCAGTGGTCCGGCGACAGCAAGGCGTTGTTCTGGTCGCTCGGCCCGGAGCTGTACACGCGCAAACTCGATGAGGCGTTCGCCTTCCTCGCCGGCGATCCGAACGCGAAGCTGCCGGAGCCCGAAGAGCACGGCAAGAACATCTCGTTCAAGCAGAAGTCCGCGAAGCCGAGCGAGCGGTACGCGCTGGTGAACGCGCGCATCGTGACGATGAACGGCGACGAAGTCGTCGCGAACGGCTGCGTCGTGGTGAACGGCAACAAGATCGAATCGGTCGGCGCTGGCGCCGCGCCGTCGGGCGTGCGCACGATCGACTGCGCGGGCAAGACGATCATCCCCGGCATGATCGACGTCCACGAACACGGTGGTCAGGCGGAGAACGGGATCACGCCGCAGAAGAACTGGAATCAGACCGCGAACCTCGCGTTCGGCGTGACGACCGAGCACGACCCGAGCAACGACACCAACGCGATCTTCACGGCGGCCGAGCTGCAGCGCGCGGGGATGATCCTCGCGCCGCGCATCTTCTCCACCGGCACGATCGTCTACGGCGCGTCGGGCTCGTTCCGCGCCGACATCGACTCGCTCGACGACGCGAAGTCGCACCTGCGCCGCCTGAGAGCGATCGGGGCGTTCTCGGTGAAGAGCTACAACCAGCCGCGCCGCGAGCAGCGCCAGCAGATCATCGAGGCCGCGCACGAGCTGAACATGATGGTCGTGCCCGAAGGCGGCTCGACGTTCTGGCACAACCTGTCGATGGTCGTCGACGGCCACACCGGCATCGAGCACTCGCTCCCCGTCGAGTCGATCTACTCCGACGTCACGCAACTCTGGAAGGGCTCGGGCGTGGGGTACACGCCGACGTTGATCGTCGGCTACGGCGGCATCTGGGGCGAGAACTACTGGTACGACACCACGAACGTGTGGGAGAACGAGCGGCTCCTGCGCTTCGTGCCGCGCCGCATCGTCGACCCGCGCTCGCGCCGCCGGCCGAAGGCGCCGCTCGAGGAGTACAACCACCTGCGCTCGTCGAAGATCTGCAAGGCGCTGGTCGACGTCGGCGAGCAGGTGCAGCTCGGCGCCCACGGCCAGCTCGCCGGCCTCGGCGCGCACTGGGAGCTGTGGATGCTCCAGCAGGGCGGGCTGACGAACCACCAGGCGCTGCGCGCCGCGACGTTGTCGGGCGCGAAGTACCTCGGCCTCGACGGCGAGATCGGCTCGATCGAGCCCGGCAAGCTCGCCGACCTGCTCGTGCTCGACGCGAACCCGCTCGACGACATCAAGAACAGCCTGAACCTCCGTTACACGATTCTGAACGGGGTCATTTACGAGGCCGAAACGATGGCCAGAATGGGCGAGCCGGACACCGCGCCGCACTTCTTCTTCGAGAAGGACAACGGCGCGCGCGCTCCGGTGCATGCGATGACGGACCAGTGCGGCTGCGTCGACGAGGTCGGCGCGCATTCGGAGAGGGCGGCGTACCGATGAGCGTTGAGGAGGAGTGAAGGTGGCGAGCAGATCATCCCGCGCGCGCCGCCGCGTGAGCTTCGACGAGTTGATCGAGAACCACACCGACAAGGTCCAGACGATCGCGCGGATCCTGCGCGCGATCGTCTACCAGGCGATGCCGCGCGCGGTGGAGAGCGTCCACGCCGGCGCTCGGTCGGCGAGCTACAAGGAGGCGTCGCACGAAGTGTGCGGCATCCAGCCGTCGAAGACGCACGTGAAGTTCCAGCTCATGCGCGGCATCGAGCTGGACGATCCGGACAGGCTCCTCTCGGGCAACGGCAAGGCGATCCGCTCGGTGCAGGTGAAGGATCAGGACGCGATCCCGGTGGTGGCGCTGAAGGCGTTCATCCACGAAGGACGCAAGCTCGCCGCGCGCGATTGAGCGCGCACGCAAGGAGGTCGGACGCGATGGGGGCGCCGCACGTCGAGCGTGAGACTCTCCGCTTGCCCGCCGGCGTCACGTCGCGCGCGCTCGATGCGCATCGCGACGCGCGCGGCTCGGTCGCGGAGGTCTTTCGCGCCGCGTGGTTCGCCGGTCCGCAGCCGCTGCAGTGGACCGTGCTCGAATCCGCCGCGAACGTGCTGCGCGGCGTGCACGTCCATCCGAAGCACGATGACTTCCTGATTCCGCTTTCGGGCCGCACGGTCCTCGTGTTGAAGGATCTGCGCGACCACTCGCCGACTTGCGGCGTCGGAGTCTGCATCGAGTTGGTCGCGAGCCGTCCGTCGGTCTGGACCGTGCCGCACGGCGTCGCGCACGGCCT
>CAZOLL010000212.1:0-7494 GCA_964580365.1 uncultured Phycisphaeraceae bacterium | reverse complement strand
TCAGCTCGATCGCCTCTTGGTCGCAGATGCTGATCGAGGTCTGCAGCGCGTCGAAGCGGCCGCTCTCGACGGCCCAGCGCGCCGCGTCGTGGTCGCCGCTGTAGCCGATGTAGCGCGTCTTCCCGTCCTTCCTCGCCTGCTCGAGCGCCTCGATGCACTCGCCCTTCTTCAATTCATCGAGGTCGCACGAGTGGAGCTGCACCAGGTCGATCACTTCGGTCTGCAGGCGTTTCAGGCTGCGCTCGATGGAGGCGAGGATCCCCTGCTTCGACCAATCGTTGCGGAATCCGGCCGGCGTCCAGTGACCGACCTTGGTGAAGAGCCAGTAGTCCTTCCGGCGCTTGCCGATTGCGTTGCCGATGACCGTTTCCGACTCCTTGTAACACTCCGCGGTGTCGACGACGTTGAGGCCGGCGTCGAGCGCGGCGTTCAGGAGCTGGTTCACCGTGGCCTCGTCGGTGCCCTCGTAGCCGATCTCGGCGCCGCCGAATCCGAGGACCGCGACGTCCATGTCGGTCTTGCCGAACTTTCGGCGCTCGAGCGGCGCGTCGGCGCGCGCGGCCTTGCCGTCGTCCGCCCCGTCGAACGGAGAAGCGAACGCGAGGCGACCGCGGGCGGTGAACGCGAGCGCGGCGGCCGCAGAGGCGCGGAAGAAATCACGACGGGAAGATCCGAGACGGGTCATTGGCGGCTCCAGCGCGTGTCGAGCGACCGCGTCACGCTAGCAGGGCGCGCGCTCGATGCGAGGCGCCGTTCTCGAGCGCGAACGGTCCGACCGCCTCGGTAGTCTCGCGGATCGCCGCCTCGTCCCTTCGATCGCTCCGGTGGTCCCGATGCAATCGTTCTCGAAGCGCTCCTCGTCGGTGCGCCGCGTGCTCGCTCTGCCCGCGGTTCTCTTCGCGCTCCTGGCCGCGCCCCGCACGTCGTTCGCGCGCGCGGACGAGCCGCTCCTCGAGCCGGGCCCGTTCCTCGTCGGCTTCAAGACGTCGTGGGCCTACGACGCGGGGCGCACTTACCGCACCGCAGCCGACGACGGGAAGACCTACGGAGCGGGGAAGTCTCCACGGCCGGTGCTCGTGCTCCTCTGGTATCCGGCGCGGACCGAGCAGATCGAGCCCGCCCCCGCGCGAATGTCCCACGGCGACTACTTCTCGATCTCCGGCGACGAGTCGGCGCCGCACGCGCTCGCCGACGCGCTCGCCGCCTACGCCCGCGACGTGTTCGTCCAGGAGACGTTCGAGAAGGCAGAGACTGCGCTCGATGACGAGCAACGCGCCGAGCTCGAACGGTTGCTCGCGAAGAAGACGCCCTGCGTCCGCGACGCGCCGGCTGCCGAGTCCAGGTTCCCGCTCGTCCTCTATCACTCCGGCGCGGGCTCGTCGTTCGAGGACAATGCCGCACTCTGCGAGTTTCTCGCGAGCCACGGGTTCGTCGTCGCGGGCAGCGCGTTCCTCAAGGCCGACGGCAGCGGTTTCGGCATCGACGCCGACCGCGGCTCGGCGGACGACGCCCAATTGCTCGTGCGTTTCTCGCACGCGCTTCCATTCGTCGACCCGCGCGCGGTCGCATTGGTCGGCCACAGCGCCGGCGCCCAGGCGTTCTTCAAATTTGCCGCAACGCCCGGTTGCGTCGCCGACGCCGTCGTTCTGCTCGACACCACGCAGGACTACTACGCACTCGGGTTGCCTCTCCACGAGTCGCTGGTGCGCGAGGTCGTCGCGGGCAAGGCGAACGTGAGGCAGCCCCTGCTCGCCGCCGCCGGACCGGACGCGATCTTCGAGCTGTTCGATTCGGTCACCGCGGCGGATCGCATCGAGCTCACCGTCCCGGAGCTGGGCCACGACGAGTACATCTCGCAAGGACACCAACGTCTCGAGCGCATGACGCGCCAGCACGCGGCCGGCACGCTGCCGGCATCCGAAGCGAGCGCGGTCGCGGGCGCGGCGAAGGTCCACGCGAACTACCGCGTCCTCTGCACGGTGATCCTCGAGTTCCTCGACGCCACCTTGCGCCACGACCGCGCCGCGCTCGACGCGAGGCTCGCCGCCGACGCGGCGCGCGGGTGGCGGTTCGACGAGCCGTGCACGACGCGCGTGCCGCCGGGAGCGGACGGACCCGAGCCGTGGGACGCGAAGAGCGACGCTCCGCCGAGTCCGCGGCAGTTCGCGCGCGTCGTGAAGGCGGATGGTGAGTCCGCGCCCGCGATCCTCGCGCGGTTTCGCGCGGCGAATCCGAAGAGCCCCCTGTTCTCGAGCTCAATGCTCGGGGGCTCGATGCTGTTCCAGCTCGTCGATTCAGGACACGGCGAAGACGCGCGCCACCTGCTCACCGAGTATCGCGCGATCCCGCTCGACGTTCTCTCCGTGTTCGACTTCCTCTCCGACATCTCCGCGATGCAGGGAAAGACGGAGCCGGCACGCCGCCTCCTCCGCATCGCGTGCGACCTCGACCCGGACGACGGAGTGCGCGCGAAGAAGCTCGAAACGCTCGACGCTTCGGCGGGGCGCTGAGGCCCTCAATGAACGCCGCATCGCCCTCGGGGTGGTGCGGCGGAGTCAATTCCTGGAGGGCGGCGCCCGCGCGAAATCACCGCGACGTTCTTCACAGTCACTGCGCACCGCGCCATTTGCGCAATGCCGCCGTCGCCAGGCACGCAGATTTCGGCCGAGTTTTCGAGACGTCAAAGAACCGGCGTTCCTATGCTGCCCGCCGTCCCTGTCGGACCGGGTCCCCGCCGGTCCAATCGTCGGGTCCAATCGTTCCCCGATCGACCCCAACCCCTACCAGCATCAGCACGGAGCAGTGAGATGGCGACCGAGAAGGGCAAAGCGGCATTCGAGTATTTGATGAAGTACATGAAGGCGAATGCGAAGGCCGTTTATGCCGACGCGGCAGAGGCGGCGAAGAAGGCCGGCCACGCGATCTATCCGATCATGTGGGGACGCGCGCAGGCATTGCTCGGGCGCGTGAAGATGAAGCCGCGCGGCAAGAAGGCCGCGGCGGCGCCGGCTGGCGGCAAGCGACGCGGCCGTCCGCCGGGCAGCGGCAAGCTCCAGCGCGCCGCCGCGAGCGGTGCGGCGCTCGCCGTCGACACGCGCGATCTTCCGAACGCGCAAGCGCTCGTCGACGCTCTGAACGCGGGACGCCGCGCGGCGCTCCGCTACGAGGGCGGGGCGTGGGTCCTGACCGCCGGCTGACGCCGCGCGACCGCATTCGATCGACACGAGGCGCCGGCGCGACGCGAGTCGCGCCGGCGCCTCGTGCGTCATGGCGCGCCGCGATCGCCCGCGAGCCCGTCGAGCGCGCCGGTGTCCCCGCACGCCGCGCCGTGTCGGCCCGACCCCGGACCGAGAGGCGGCGCGCCCGCCCGGACTCCGCGCGCGCCTCCTAGGATCGCGCCCTTTTCGCACCCGTCCGAGGTGTCGCATGCTCCGATTCCCCGCCGTGGCCGCGTTCGCACTCCTCCTCGCGTGCGGCGTCGTTCGCTCGTCGCTCGCCGCGGAGCCGGGCAAGCCCGCGCTCCCGGGACTGAAGCTCGCCGACCTGTTCGACATCGAATGGGCCGGCGATCCGCAGTTCTCGCCCGACGGAACGCGCATCGTCTTCGAGCGCCACGCGGGTGACGTCATGCACGACCGCTTCACCTCCGACTTGTGGGTCGTCGGCGCCGATGGCGCGGCCCTCGAGCCCCTGACGACCGGCGGCGCCGGAGCGTCCGAGCCGCGCTGGTCCCCGGACGGGACGCGCATCTGCTACCGCTCGAGCGCAGGCGGCTCGCCGCAGCTCTGGGTGCGTTGGATGGAGTCGAACCGCGCCGCGAGCATCACGAACGTTCAGCAGGCGCCGTCGTCGTTCGCATGGTCGCCCGACGGCCGCACCATCGCGTTCCTCATGTTCGTGCCGGCGCCCCCCGCCGCGCCATATGCCGCGATGCCGCCGAAACCGGACGGCGCGGAGTGGGGCAAGCCCGCGCGCATGATCGACAAGGCGTACTACCGCGCCGACGGCGCCGGCTACCTCGAGGACGGCTACCTGCAGGTCTTCGTCGTTCCGGCCGAGGGCGGCACGCCGCGACCGATCACGAACGAGCCGTACCCGCACGAGGGTCCGCTGAACTGGTCGCCGGACGGAAAGTCGATCGTGTTCGCCGCGAATCGAAAAGCCGATTGGGACTTCGACTCGATCGAGACCGAGGTGTGCGAGGTGAAGATCGACGACGGCTCGATCGTGGAGCTCACGCGACGCGACGGCCCCGATCGCTCACCGGCGCTGTCACCCGACGGCGAGTGGATCGCCTACACCGGCTTCGACGATCACGCGCAGGGTTATCAGGTCACGCGGCTCCACGTCATGAAGCGCGACGGCAGCGAGTCGCGCGTCCTCACTCCGTCGCTCGATCGCGACGTGCAGTCGCCGGTCTGGGCGAAGGACGGCTCGGGCGTGTTCTTCCTGTCCGACGACCGCGGCAACACGCACGTCGAGTACGCGGCACTCGACGGAGCCGTGACGACGCGGGCACGGGACGTGGGCGGAACGACGCTCGGACGGCCGTACGCGAGCGGTGCGTTCTCCGTCGGGCCGCACGGCGCGGTCGCGTTCACCGCGAGCCGACCCGAGCACCCCGCCGACGTCGCGGTCGCGGCGAGCGACGGAGGGGTCCGCCGACTCACGCGTCTGAACGACGACGTCTTCGCCGCGCGAACGATCGCTGCGGTCGAGGAGATCGAGTGGGACTCTTCGTTCGACCAGCGGAAGATCCAGGGCTGGCTCGTCACGCCGCCCGGGCTCGACCCGCGGAAGCGGCATCCGTTCGTGCTCGAGATCCATGGCGGCCCGTTCGCGAACTACGGCGATCGATTCGCGTTCGAGATGCAGGCCTATGCGGCCGCGGGGTACATCGTCCTCTACTGCAATCCGCGCGGCAGCACGAGCTACGGCGAGGAGTTCGGCAACCTCATCCACCACGATTACCCGAACCACGACTACGAGGACTTGATGTCCGGCGTGGACGCGGTGATCGCGCGCGGCCGCGTCGATCCGGACCAGCTCTTCGTCACCGGCGGCAGCGGCGGCGGCGCGCTGACCGCGTGGATCGTCGGGAAGACGAACCGGTTTCGCGCCGCGGTGTCCGCGAAGCCCGTCATCAACTGGCACAGCTTCGTGCTGACCTCCGACGACACCGCGTACTTCCTGCGCTACTGGTTCCCGCGCGCCCCATGGGAGGATCCGGAGTCCTACGCGAAGCGCTCGCCGCTCACGTACGTCGGCAACGTGACGACCCCGACGATGTTGCTCACGGGCGAGGCGGACTACCGCACCCCGATCTCGGAGTCGGAGCAGTTCTACGAGGCGCTGAAGCAGCGCAAGGTGGATGCGGCGCTGGTGCGCATCCCCGACGCGTCGCACGGGATGGATGCGCGCCCGACGCAGTTGATCGCGAAACTCGCGCACATCATCGCGTGGTTCGACAAGCACCGACCCGCCGACAAGAAGTGACGGGCGGGCCGGCGGACAGCGCGCGGACGGTCGGGCGGGCTCAGAAGACCGTGTAGACGAACGGCGCGACGATCGGGACCGCCTGCAGGAAGATGAAGATCGCGGCAGCCGGCAAGAGGATGAAGAGAGCGGGCACGAGCCACCAATAGGGCCCGTTCCAGAGCGAGCGGATCAGCACGACGATCGTCGCGAAGCGGGTCTTCGTCTTCGTCACGAGTTGCGGCATCGAGGTGCCCCCATCCGTTGCGCCCGCTGTTCGCATCACGCCCGAAGCGGCGGATCCGGCAGGGTGCGTCGCGCGACCGCGCCGGCCTTCTCGCGGGCCGTCGATCGCGCGCGGAATTCTACACCGGCCGCGCGCGCGGGGTACTCTTGCGCCGATGACTTCCGCGACTTGCCCCAAGTGCTTCGCCGGCCTCGACGAAACCACGCGCGCATGCGCGTGCGGCCTTCGATTCGAGCGCGTCGGCGGGATCCTCGACGTGATCGGCGCCGATGCACGCGAGACGAAGGCGGCCGGCGTCGAGGAGTTCTACACCGCGAACCCCTTCCCCGGGTACGCGCCCGGCGACGACGGCCCCACGCTGATCGACCGCTCGCGCCGCGCGCCGTTCCTCGTCGCGCTCGACCGCGCGATTCCTCCGGAAGCGCGCCTCGTCGACTGCGGCTGCGGCACGGGTCAGCTCGCCGCGTTCCTCGCGCTCTCCGGCCCGCGACGCCGCGTGTTCGGCGTCGACGGCTGCCGAGAGTCGCTCAAGAACGCCGATTGGTTCCGCGCGCGCGCGAAGGTCGCGAACCTCCAGCTCGTGCGCGGCGATCTGTTCGACTTGCCGCTTCCGGAGAACTCGTTCGAGGTCGTGATCTCGCGCGGCGTCGTCCACCACACGCCGGATCCGGACCGTGCGATCGAATGCGTCGCGCGCCGCGTCGCGCCCGGAGGCATCCTCCTGCTCGGCTTCTACGAGACGATGGGACGCTTCCTGCACTGCTCGCGCCGCGCGCTCGGCAAGCTCATCGGCCGCGAGGTGCGCTTCCTCGACCCGGTCCTGCGCCGCGGCGACCTCGACGAGGACAAGAAGCGGATCTGGATCGCCGACCAGTACCGCCATCCGCTCGAGCACATCCTCCCGCTGCCGCACGTGGTCTCGGTCTGCGAGCGGCTCGGGTTCCGATGGGTTCGCAGCATCCCGCCGGCGACGAACGGGGAGAACCTGTTCGAATCGACGACCAAGCCCGGCCCGTTCGGGATGTTCTCGATGCGCTTCGGCTGGCTCGCGCGCGGACTCGGCGACCAGGACGCCGGTCTCGTCTTCGTCGTGATGCGGAAGTCAGATCGCTGAGCGCGTAATCGCGCCGGCGCGTGCGCGTCAACGCGCTGCGCGGGCGGCCGCGGCGCGCTCGTAGACGCGATCGGCGACGACGAGCGCGTCGAGCGCGCTCCGCCGGAACACCTCGACCGCGTCGCCTTCGCCACGCGCGAGCGGCACGCCGCGCAACTGCAGGTTCGACACGAGCAGGAGCGGCGCGCCGGTGCGCGCCGCGCAGTCGACGAGCAGGCGGTGGAAAGCGGGGTCGGTCTTCGCGTCGACCGTCTGCACCCAGGCACAGCCGTCCTTCATCGTCGCGCTCGGCGCCGCCGCTCGCGTCGCGTCCCGCGCGAGCACGACGAGCTGCGCGAACCGCGACGCGTGCTCCGCGCCGGACGGCATCTCGAACCAGCGGGCGGCGTCCTCCGCGGTCACGGCGACGCGGCACGGCGTGAACCCTTCGTGCTGCTGCACGGCGCCGAGCAGCTTCTCGCGCGCGTCCGCGCCGCGCGCGTCGCGCAGGATCACGCGGTTGCCGAGGCTGTGCGGGCCGAACTCGACCGCGCCGCGCGCCCACCCGACGACCTCGCCCGCGACGATGCGCTCGACCAGCTCCGCATGCGCGGCAGCGTTCGAGCCGAGCGGGCGCGCGCCGTCCTCGGCGAAGTCGCCGATCGACTCGCCGAACGCC
>CAZOLL010000211.1:1686-7496 GCA_964580365.1 uncultured Phycisphaeraceae bacterium | reverse complement strand
AAGCGGCAAGGAAGCCTGGCGCACGTACACGGTTCCGGCGAAGGGTGAGCCGGGGTCGGAGTCGTGGGGCGATCTGACGCTCGACTGGGGCGGCGCGGGGACGTGGTTGAGCGGCACCTTCGATCCGGAGCTGAACCTGATCTATGTCGGCACGAGCGTCACGCACCCCGCGCCGAAGTTCATGCTGGCCGGCAACGACAAGCAGTACCTTTACCACAACTCGACACTCGCGATTAACCCGGACACGGGCAAGATCGTCTGGTACTACCAGCATCTCGTCGACCATTGGGACATCGACCATACGTTCGAACGGCTGATCGTCGACGTCCTGAACGAGCTCGGGTACGCGAAGCTCCTGGTCGACCAGTCCGGCGACGCCGAGCGCTACCTGAAGGAGTCGCTGCGCCGCGTGCCTGGCCACGCGGCGGTGAACGTGCTGCTCGGCGGCGCACTGTTGCGGCAGAACAAGGTGCAGGAAGCGAAGGGCGCGTTCACCGCGGCCATCACGCCGCCGACCGGCGAGGCCGCAGCCGCGGCGCTCTGCGGTCTCGCGTGGTGCCTCTACCGCGAAGGCGACGTCGACTCCGCGCTCACGCGCCTCGGCGAGGCGCGCGCCACCGCGAAAGAGGCCAAGATCCCGGCGATCGAGCAGTACGCCGACCGCGTGTCGAAGCAGATCGACGACCACCGCAACAAGGAGCAGTGGCTCGACCGCTTCGACCGCCGCGAGCTGCGCAACAATTGGATCGTCACCGAGTCGTTCGGCCCCAAGGTCGAGGGCCTCGACGGGGGCTGGGTGCACGTGAAGGGGCTGCAGCGGCAGACCGACCCGGACGAGCTCACCACGCTGGAGCAGAACATCGACGGCGCCTCCTTCGTTCTGGTCGAGGCGAGTGTGAAGGCGTCGTCCGGCAACGAGGGCGACGCCGGCGTCCGCATGCAGCTCGAGACGGTGAGCGGCGGCGCGACGCCCGGCCCCCCGCGCGCCGAGCTGATGATCGCGCGCTTCGCGGACGGCACCATCCACGTCTACGCGCAGGATCAGGGCGGCAAGACCGTGCTCGAGGACTGGACCAAGCTCGACGTCCCGCCGGTGGCCGCGGGCGATGCCGTGCGGTTCACCATCGAGCGCGTCGACTTCGAGAAGGGCACGTTCGTCGTGAAGATGAACGATCGCGTCGTGAAGGGCCCGATCGAGTTCTCGACGCTGCGCAAGAACAAGAAGGCCTTCAAGGGCGGCCCGTTCGTCCGCGCCGGCGGCCGCAAGAACGTCGACGCCGCGTTCGGCGACGCGCGGGTCGTCCGCACGCTTCACTGACCGTCCCGGGTGGTTCCGGTTCGGCCGCGCCTCGAGCGGCCGGCGCCCCGTTACCCGTTTCCGGATCGGTTCATAGAATGGCGCCGATGTCGCCCTCCGCACGCCCTTCGCACCGTCGGCTCCGCGCACGCGGCTTCACGATCATCGAGCTGCTCGTCGTGATCACGATCCTCGCGATGCTCCTCGCGCTCGCCGCGTTCGGAATGAGCAAGTTCCTCAGCTCCGGCGAGAAGGCGGCGACCGTTTCGACCATCACCTCGCTCAAGCTGCTCGCGGAGAACTACCGCACGCGGTTCGGCGACTACCCGAAGTCGCGCCTCGCCGACTACGGCGTGAAGTCGGCGAACACGACCAACGAGGGCATCGAGGCCTTCGTCCTCGCGTTCCACATGAAGGGCTACGACGGCGATCGCCCGAGTGAAGACGAGAAGATGTTCGGCAACACCGACGACGACCGCATCGAGGGCACGAACCCGACGATCAACGCGGAGCCGTTCCTGAACGAGTCGCTCGACGCGTGGGGCAACCCGCTCGTCTACATGCAGTACTCCGACTACGGCAAGGACCAGGAATACCTGTTCGTCGTCGCCGACACGGGCGAGGCCGCGACGTCGATGGTCAAGGCGGAGAAGAACCCGCAGACCGGCGCGTACTTCGCGCGCGATTCGTTCCAGATCATCTCGGTCGGCAAGGATGGCATCTACGGCACCGAAGACGACATCACGTCCTTCCGCTGACTGCACGCGCGCCGGGTTCACGCTCCTCGAGCTGCTCACGGTCCTCCTGCTCTTGTCGGTGCTGCTCGGCATCGGCGTCGGGATGTTCAAGAAGCTGTCGCTCGGCCGCTCGCTCGCGGTGAGCCAGGTGAAAGACGCGCTGCGCCAGGCGCGGTTGTTCGCCATCGAGCAGAGCGCCGGCGCGTCGGTCGAGGTCGACGCCGCGAACCAGCGCATCACCGCGTCGGGATTCGTGCTCGCGGGTAACTGGCACTTCGAGGACGAGACGTCGCGCGGCTGGCCGACCACGGCGCGCTTGGACGCCGGCATCGTGATCGGCGAAGGTGGGGCGATCGGCAAGGCCGCGTACCTGCCGGCGCAGCCGCGCGGCTCGATCGACCTCGGCCACGTCCCGTCGTTCGACGCCGACCAAGGCTTCGCCGCGAGCCTGTTCGTGAAGCCCGACGGCGATCACGGCGGGACGCTGCTCTCGAAGGGCAACGTGTTCACGCTCGCGATCGGCGACGGGCAGCGACCCCGCGCGCACGTCCGCGTCGTCACGAACGAGGACGTCGGCGAGGACGCCGTCGAGGTCGAGTCGCCGTCGCCGCTCGCGGCCGACCGCTGGAGCCTCCTCGAAGTGCGCTACGACGGGCGCACGCTGTCCCTCTCTGTCGACGGTCGTTTGCTCGCGGAGACGCGCAGCCAGGGCGTCGCGCTGCCCCGGATCGACCCGGACGCGTCGCTGCGCGTCGGCTCCATGAAGGACGGCTTCGCGGGCGGCATCGACGAGGTCCGCTTCGCCGCGGTGGTCGCGAACGACTCGCCGCCGCTGCCCGAGGGCGTGCGCCTCGCCGCGAGCGGCACGGTGCACTTCGACGGGCGCGGCCGCCTGGACTCGGCGTGGCACGCGCGGCCCGTTTCGATCGACCTCCTCTACGAAGACGACAAGCGCACCCGTTCCGTGACGGTGGGCCTCCTCGGAGAGATCCAATGAGCACGCATCATTCGCGTCCCGGGACGGATCGCGGCATCGCGCTGATGGCGGTGATCGTCGTCCTGCTTGCGCTGGTCGCGATCGCCACGCCGTTCGCGCTCTCGATGCGCAACCACGACCGGACCGCCGCGGTCGCCAGCTACCAGGTGAAGTCGGAGCAGAACACGCGCTCGGTGCTCGCGTTCGCGGAGCAGCGCCTCGCGACGAACGCCGGCGGCAACGACAAGGACCCGCACGTCGACTCGAAGGAAGAGCTGACCGTCGACATCGACGCGAAGAAGCTCGGCGCCAATCTCTCCGATCCGAACGGCACGGTCGCGTCGGTGACGGTCGAGGACGAGCAGGGCAAGGTCGACGTGAACGCATGCTCGCCGCACCTGCTCGGAAACCTGTTCGGCCTGAACACCGCGCTCACCGCCGAGTTGAAGGCCGACGAGACTTCCGAGTTGAAGGTCGACGACGCGTCGGCGCTGCCCGAGAGCGGCGCGGTCTGGGTCGACGGCGAAATCATCCTCTTCCGAGAGCGCACCAACTCGACGCTGTCCGGCATCACGCGCGCGTTCGACACCGCGGTGATGAAGAGCTCGAAGCGTTCGGCGCACGAGGCCGGTTCGGCGGTCATCGACTATCGCGTCATCGTCGCGACCATGCGCCCCGCGAAGGCGACGGAGGGCGAGTGGAGCGGGTACGCCACCGCGCGCGAGCTAAAGGACATCGCCCGCTTCGGCGAGGTGTCGTTCACCGCCGACGAGATCGACGCCGTCGAGCCGTACCTCACGACGAACGCCGTGACGGGAGCGCCCGCGCGGTTCGTCGCGCCGTGCCGCTCGATCTTCGCCGTCGGCCCCGACGACGAAGCTCCGCTCGTGGCGCTGACCGGCAGTCGCAACTTCTCGCCGGGCACGCTGGTCCGCATCCGCGACGACCGCCGCGGGGAGTACGGCCTCGTGGTGCGCGCGCAGGAGAGCGACGAAGGCCGCGTCGCGATCGAGCTGCAGGAGAAGCTGACGAATGCGTACCGCGCGGACGATGCGCTCGTCGAGCCGCTCGCGCGCGCGCCGGTCAACGTCAACAGCGCGCCGCGCCGCGTGCTGATCGCGCTCGTGAAGGGGCTGCGCCTCGCCGGCTCGAGCGAGCGCATCTCCGGAGTGCAGGCGGAGCGCATCGCCGATGCGATCATCGCCGCGCGGCCGATCGCCGCGTTCGAGGGGTTCACGGGCATCGTGCTGCAGCTCTCGAAGTCGGGCGCGCTGACGGAGCGGCTCGCGGAGGCGCTCTTGCGCAACGCGGAGAACCCGCTCGACGCGTCGGTGATCGGTTCGACGGCCGCATTCTGCTTCTCGAGCCGCGACCTCGTCACGATCGAAGCGGCCGTCAGCGAGAACCAGCAGGTCGGCCGCGAAGCCGCGCGACTGTTCGCGCGCGAAGTCGCAGAGATCCGGCCGTCGGGGCGACAGCTCACGCTCTTGCGTTCGCAGCTCGACTTCGAAGAACAGCTGCGCCTCACGCGCGAAGGGCGGCGCTGGACGACGTTTCCCGTCAACGAGCAGGCGTTCGATCGCGACAACGAGCCGCCGAGCCGCTACGCGCCGTGGACCGAGTTCACGCGCTACGCCACGGACGCCGCGAGCGACGACCCGGAGCAGCGGCCCGGCGCGCGTCTCGCGCCGGTGCGCATCGAGGGCCGCCGTGATGCCACGGCGACGCGCGGCAACCGCGTGATCCACTTCGACGAGCGCCGCACGCTCGCGAAGTACAACTCCGACAACGTCGATGGGTGGGACGTCGAGAAGCACGGGCCTCTATCGCTCGAGCCCGACGGCGAGTTCGCCGACCTCCTGAACGACCGCGAGTGGATGCAGCCGTTCGCGATGTCGTTCTGGTGGATCCCCGGCAAGGGCAAGGGCGAGCACTACCTCTTCGACTGCGGCGAGAGCGAGATCTCGAACCGCTTCTTCGCCTACCACGACGGCAAGGGGCTCGTGTTCCGCGTCGCCGACGCGACGGTGCCGGACGGCGGCGGCACCGGACCGTCGGTGAAGGGCGGAGCGCCGGCGGCGGAGTCGCCGACGCAGATGGCGGAGATCCGCTACGACTTCGACGACGGGCTCCCGTTCGAGACCGGCGTCCCGTACCACGTCACGTGCTACGCGCGCGGCACCAAGCCCTCCGACCTCGTGATGCTCGTCGACGGCGTGCCGCGCGGCCGCCGCGCGTTCCAGACGCGGCTCACGAAGGCGCTCGACGCACCGCCGCAGCAGCAGGGGCCGCTCTCGACCATCCAGGGGTACACCGGCGGGCAGAACACGACGATCAACGTCGACGACGCGCGCGGCTTTCCGAGCTACGGCGTCGTCCGCATCGGCTCCGAGTTGCTCGAGGTCGTGAAGTCGGGCGACAAGACTCTGTCGGTGCAGCCGTTGCCCGGCGGCGGCTACGGCGGCCGCGCCCGGCGCGGCTCGCGCGGCCAGGCGCACCGCGAAGGCGAGGCGGTGGAGTTCTACGGCTACTCGGCCATCCTCGAGCAGGACACGATCCCGAACGGCACGGCGTCGCTCGGTGGCGGACTCGGCGAGTTCACCGTCGCGATGGTCGACCCCAGCGACTCTCAGGTGATCAAACCGATCGCCGGAGACGGGCTGTGGGGCACCATCGGTCTTGGCATCGACCACACCGTCACGCGGATCCCGGTCGTGCCGCTCGCGAAACCCAAGCCTGGCGGCACGACGTCGACAGCCGGCGGCTCGCTCAAGGACGCGTTCCAGCAGAGCGGCGGCTT
>CAZOLL010000211.1:0-1676 GCA_964580365.1 uncultured Phycisphaeraceae bacterium | reverse complement strand
TCGCCCGTGCCGCCGCCGTCCGACGGCGACTTCCAACGGAAACTGCCGAACGGCGAGACTCTCACCATCAGCTGGGAGCGTGTGATCCACACGGACAAGGGCGCGATCGTCGGCCTCGGGGAGCTGATCCACTACACGTCGTTCGACGGCAAGGTCCTGAACGGCGTGACGCGCGCACCGCAGTCAGTGAAGGGCTTCCAGTGGCAGCCGTTCTCCAACCTCGGCAAGGCCACCGTCAACTCGCGCGACGACGACAAGAGCGGCATCGCAACGCACGCTCACCTCACGCGCTGGTTCCTCAGCAGTGACCCGAACAACCATGACGCCGACCAGCCGGTGTTCGTGGTTCCGATCTCCGTCACGGTCGGCGCGCTCACCTCGAACCTCGGCGACAAGTTCGCGATCCCGCAGCCGTCCGAGGGCAACAACGGGCAAAAGAAGGGTGTCAAGACTCCGACGGGCACCGGCCAGAACCAGCAGCTCGAGAGCGCGACGATCCCGGAGATCGTGCAAGTCGGCATCGGGTTCTCCGGCGGTACCGCGACGACGACGGCCGCTTCGGGCGGCACCGAATGGGTTCGCTACGACACGCTCGCAGCCGGCTCGTTCGTGCGCGACCATCCGCCCCGCATCCGCTTGATGGTCGACATGCTCGGCCGGCGGATGACCGAGCGCTACACGCGCAAGAACGGAAAGATCCCCGACACGAAGACTCTCTCTGCGGCGATCAACTTCGAGATGCTCGACGAGACCGAGCAGGATGCGGCGAAGATCGCGTCCGACCTGAACATCGAGGCCGCGACGTTCGACGCCGGCGTGCTGCAGTTCCGCGGCGTTCTGCTCAGCGGGGTGAAGGCGCATCCCGCCGGCGAGTCGGTCCTGCCCGTGTGGCGCACCTACCGTCGCGGCGACGTGCAGTCGGCGCGGCCGGGTGCGCGCGACTTCGTCACGCTCGTGGCGGGCGGCACGAAGACGCGCGAAGAGCAGCGCGTGAACTGGTCGTACTGCGGCAACGACGCCGAGTGGTTCGGCGGCTCGTGTTGCCACATCGGCCTCGAGGCCGCAGTCACGGGCACCTTCAAGAACAACTTCAAGCAGATGGTGTCGTAGGTCGACCTGTCGGACGCGAACGCCGCCGAGAACGCGCTCGCGAACCAGAACATCGACTCTCGCGACCTCACGCGCGTCCTCAAATTCCCGTCGGGCGAGTTGCCCACCGAGATCGGGCAGGAGCTGTTCTTCGGCGGTGACCTGCGCGGCGAGAAGTCGCCGGCCGGCGGCGTCATCGATGAACTCGAGTTCTTCACGCCCACGACGCCGTCGCCCAACCTGCCGAACTACGCGCGCTACGTGCTGAACCGCGACGACGCGCTCAGCGACAAGCTGTACCTCTCGTCGGATCGTCTCCGCTACAACGACTGGGTCCACGGCGGTCCGGTGATCGAGGCCGTCGATCCGATCAACTCGCTCCCGAAGGACGGCTTCGTCCTGTTGCTCGACGACGAGCTGATCTGCATCGAGGAAGTGATCTCGGTGTCGAACCACGAGGCGGAGCTGAAGATCGCCCCGAACGGCCGCGGCTGGCTCGGCACGCCGATCCAGTTCCACCCCGCGAGCACGACGGTGCGCGACCTGTGCTTCCTGCGCGTGTCGCGCGTCGAGAAGAACCTCACCTC
>CAZOLL010000210.1:0-7523 GCA_964580365.1 uncultured Phycisphaeraceae bacterium | reverse complement strand
GGCTGTTCGAGTCGCTCTCGAAGGACGCGGTCGCCGTGCTGAACGCGGAAGACCCGGCCGCGGCCGAGTTCGCCGCCGCCACCAAGGCGCGCGTCATCCGCTACGGCCTGTCGCCCGACTGCGAGGTCTCCGCGCGCGTGCGTCGCATCGACATCGACGGCGTGTCCTTCATCCTGAAGACGCCGCGCGGAGACGTCGACGTGAACTGCCGCCTCGTCGGACGCCACAACCTGATGAACGCGCTCGCGGCGTCCGCGACGGCGCACGCGATGGGCTTCCCCGCCGACGCGATCCGCGGCGGGTTCGAGATGATGACGAACGTGCCGGGCCGGCTCGAGTCCGTCGACTGCGGCCAGGACTTCCGCGTCCTCATCGACTACGCGCACACGCACGACGCCCTGAAAAACGTGCTCGAGAGCGTGCGGCCGCTGACCAAGGGCCGCGTGATCACCGTGTTCGGCTGCGGCGGCGACCGCGACCGACAGAAGCGCCCGCTGATGGGGGAGGTCGTGTCGCGCCTCTCCGACCTCGCGATCGTGACCTCCGACAATCCGCGCAGCGAGGATCCGCTTTCGATCATCGACGAGATCCAGCGCGGCATCGCCGGCGGCTGTCCGGTCACGATCGAGCCCGACCGGCGCCTCGCGATCGAGGCCGCGATCCGCGCGGCGCGCGGCGGCGACATCGTGCTGATCGCCGGCAAGGGCCACGAGACGCGGCAGATCTTCGCGACGGGCACGGTGGACTTCGACGACCGGCAGGTCGCGCGGGAGGTCTTGTGGAACCGCTCCTGACCTCCGAGGCGATCGCCGCCGTTTCCGGCGCCGCGTCCGGCGCGCCGCCCGAGCGACTGCTCGGCGTGTCGACGGACAGCCGCACGATCGCGAAGGGCGAGCTGTTCGTCGCGCTCGCCGGCGAATCGTTCGACGGCCACGACTTCCTCGGCGCCGCCGCGGAGCGCGGCGCGGGCGCGGCCCTGGTTCGCCGCGGCACCGCGCCGGTCGCGGGCCTGCCGTTCATCTCGGTGGACGATCCGGGCAAAGCGCTGCTCGAGCTGGCTGGCCTCCAGCGCCGCCGCCTGCGCGCGAAGATCGTCGCGATCACCGGCTCGAACGGGAAGACGACGACCAAGGACCTGACCGCGCACGCGCTGCGCGCGAAATACCGCGTGGTCTCCTCACCGCGTTCGTTCAACAATCAGGTCGGCGTGCCGCACACGCTCTTCCTGGCGGGGCCCGAGACCGACGTCGTCGTCCTCGAGGTGGGCACCAATCACCCGGGCGAGATCGCCGCGCTCGCGCGCGTCATCCGCCCGGACGTCGCCGTCATCACCAACATCGCGCCCGCGCACCTCGAAGGGTTGAAGACGATCGAGGGCGTGGTCGCCGAAAAGGGTTCGCTGCTCGCGCACGTCGCGAACGGCGGCTTCGCGGTGCTGAACGCCGACGACTCGCGCCACGAGGCGCTGCGCGCGCACGCGCGCTGTCGCGTGCTGACGGTCGGCGTCACGAAGCGCGCCGACCACATGGCGACGACGCCCGCGTGCGACCTCGACCGCGTCGCGTACCACTTCGACGGCAAGGAGACGGTGCGCGTCCCCTTGCTCGGGTGCCACAACCTCTACAACTCGCTGATGGCGCTCTCGATCGCGGTCGAGCTCGGCGTCCCGATCGCCGCCGCCGCCGCCGCGATGAAGACGTTCGAAGGCCCGCCGATGCGGCTCGAGAAGCGCGTGTCCGGGAAGCGCGTCGTCCTCAACGACGCCTACAACGCGAACCCCGGCTCGATGCTCGCCGCGGTGAAGACGTTCGCCTCGCTGTCGTTCTCCGGCCGCCGCATCCTCGTGCTCGGCGACATGCTCGAGCTCGGCGCGGACTCCGACCGGCTGCATCGCGAGGTCGGCACGCAGCTCTCGTGCGGGGACTTCGCGCTGGTCGTCGCGGTGGGGCCGCTCGCGGCCCACGTCCTCGACGGCGCGCGCCAGCACGGGTTCGAGGACTCGGCACTCGTGGCGTACCCGGACGCGGAGACTTGCGCGAAGGACCTCCCGCGCCGTCTCGCGCCGGAGGACGCCGTCCTGGTCAAGGGCTCGCGCCGCATGCGGCTCGAGCGCGTGGTGGAAACATTGCTCGCAGGCGGCGGGCGCGGCGGCGCCGCGCGTGCCGCTGCGGGCTGAAGAAACGGTGTTCGATGACCCGCGCGTGGAGCGATCGGCGCGGGACGTAAAACCAGTGGATGTCGGGCGTCCGGGCGTTCCGGATGCCGAGGGAAACGAAACCGGTATCGGCCGTCTCGGGCCGGTCGGCATCCACGTGCGGGTCATCGGACCGACTCACTCCCTCGGAACACTCGACGCTTTGTGATCCTCTGGCTGCTCGACTTCTTCGAAGGCACGCCGCTCTGGAACCTGTTCCGCTACGTGACCTTCCGCGCCGCCTTCGCGGCGGTCGCGGCGTTCCTGACGGCGGTGATGCTCGGCCCGCGCGTGATCGCGGCGCTGCGTCGTCGCAAGATCGGGGAGAACACGGAGAAGACCGACTCCGCCACGCTCGCGGAGATGAGCGTCTCGAAGAAGGGCACGCCGACGATGGGCGGCGTCCTCATCATCGCGGCGATCGAGGTGGCGGTGCTCCTGTTCGGCCGGCTTTCGAGCGCGCACGTGCAGATGGCGCTGCTCGCGACGCTCGGGTTCGGCGCGGTCGGCTTCATCGACGACTGGATCAAGCTCACCTACAAGAACCGTCCGGGTCTTGCGGCCGCGAGCAAGATGGGCCTGCTCGTCTTCGTCTCGCTCGCGCTCTCGATCGGCATCGTGATCTTCGCGGCGCGCAATGACGACGTCAGCGCCTGCTCGGTGCGCTTCCCGTTCCTGAAGGACCTCGCGCTCGACCTCTCGATGGGGCACGGGGTCCTCTACCTGTTGTTCGCGATGACGGTGATGGTGAGCGCGAGCAACTCCGTGAACCTCACGGACGGGCTCGACGGACTCGCCACCGGCTGCGCGGCGATCGCATCGGTCGCGTTCACGGTGATCCTCTACGTGACCGGCCGCGCGGACTGGTCCGAGTACCTCGCGTTGCCGCACATCCCCGGCGCCGCGGAGCTCGTGATCGTCTGCGCCGCGCTCGCGGGCGCGTGCATGGGGTTCCTGTGGTTCAACGCCTACCCCGCGCAGGTGTTCATGGGCGACACCGGCTCGCTCACGATCGGCGGGCTGCTCGGCTTTCTCGCCGTGGTGGCGAAGCAGGAGCTCGTGCTCCTGATCGTCGGCGGCGTGTTCGTGATGGAAGCGGCCTCGGTGATCCTGCAGGTCGGCTCGTTCAAGACGCGCGGGAAGCGCATCTTCCGGATCGCGCCGATCCACCACCACTTCCAGTTCGGCGGCTGGCACGAAGTGAAGGTCGTGGTCCGGTTCTGGATCCTCGCGATCATCTTCGCGATCGCGGGGCTCGCGTCACTCAAGGTGAGGTGATCATGCGCGAACTCGTCGTGACGGCGGATGCGCAGGTGCAGGACGATGACGAAGGCGCGGGCGGCCTCGAGAAGACCGCGCGCTCGATTCTCTTGATCGTCTCCGTGCTGCTCGGGCTCGGGCTCGTGATGGTCTACTCGTCGACCGCGGCCGCAGCTGCGCGCGCCGGAGACTTCGCCGCGTCCGCGAAGCCGCTCCTGTCGCAGGCGACCAAGCTCGCGCTCGGCATCGCGGCGCTCGCGGTCGGCCTCTACGGGTCGCCGCGCTTCTTCGTGCGGCACGCGCGCCTGTTGCTCGGGCTCGCGTTCGTCCTGCTCGCGGCGGTGTGCGTCCCCGGCATCGGCGCCGAGATCAACAAGGCGCGCCGCTGGATCCCGATCGGTTCGTTCTACCTGCAGCCGATGGAGGTCGCGCGCGTCGCGCTCATCCTCTGGCTGTCGGTCACGATCGTGCGCCTCGGTCCGAGGCTGCTCGAGCTGCGACGCGGGCTCGTCCCGATCGCCGCCGTCCCGGCGTTCGTCGCGGTGCTCCTGCTGCGCCAGCCGGACTTCGGCTCCGCGGTGTTCCTGTTCGGACTGTCGATCCTCCTGCTCGTTCTCGGCGGCGCGCGCATGTCGCACTTCGTCCTGATCGGCGGGGTCGTCGGCCTCGCGTGCGTCGCCTATGCGCTGACGTCGCTCGACCACGTCCAGTTCCGCATCCAGCAGTTCCTGCACCCCGAGACGAACGCGCAGGCGCTGAACAGCCAGCTTGCGCTCGGCTCCGGCGGCCTCGCCGGCGTGGGCCTCGGCGCGGGCGTCGCGAAGTTCGGCTACCTGCCGATGATCTCCAGCGACTTCGTGCTCGCGGGCATCGGCGAGGAGCTCGGCTTCGTCGGCACGTCGCTCGTCGTGATGTCGTTCCTCGTGCTGACGCTCCTGCTCGCACGCGTCGCGGCGGCGCAGCAGAGTCGCGTCGGATTCCTGCTCTGCTCGGGCCTCACGCTCTCGATCGCGGTGCAGGCGCTGATCAACATCGCGGTCGTCACCGGCGCGGCTCCGACGAAGGGGATCGCCCTGCCGTTCCTCTCGGCCGGCGGTTCCGCGCTCGCGTGCTCGTGCTTCTCGATCGGACTGATGGTGAACCTCGCGCGGAGTCCCGACCTCGACCTCGACGCCGAGGTGCTGACGCGCGACCGCCGCGGACTGTTCGAGCGCCTGCTCGATCGCATCGGAGAGGCGCGCAAGCCTCGGTCCGTCCTGTCGCGCCGCGCGAGGAGCGCGCGATGACCCGCGCACGACCCGTCCCGGAGATCGAGAAGTACGGCTTCCTCGCGCTGATCGGCGCGTTCGCGCTGTTCCTGATCCTGACCTTCATCGGCCGCGACCGCGGCACGGCGGAGGCGCTGCGGCCGCCCGCGGAAACACCCCGCGTCCGGGCCGCCCGCGCCGCCGGCGCCGGCGCGGGACCGATCGCGGCAGCTCCGGTCGCGCCGGCGGCACGCACTTGGACCGTGAAGCGCGGAGAGACGCTCGCGTCGATCGCGCGCGTCGCGCTCGGGAATGCGGCGAACTGGAAGCTCATCGTCGCGGCGAACCCCGGCCTCGAGCCGACGAACCTGAAAGCGGGTCAGGTCCTGGTCCTGCCGGTCGTCAACTCGCGGGCCGCGACCGCCGCCGCCGCCGCGCCGGCCGCGTCACGCGACGAGCCCGCCCCGGCTCTCAAGGTCTCCACGCGCAGACCGGCGGAGTCCGGCAAGGGCCCGCGCAAGCATTCGGTCGCAGCCGGTGAATCGCTGCGCTCGATCGCGGTGCGGTACTATCGCGACGCGTCGCGCTGGACCGAGATCCTCGCCGCGAACCGCGACGTGCTCGAGGATCCGAATCGCCTGATCGGGGGACTCGTTCTCGTCATCCCGTGAGCGGCCGCGACTCGAGCGTCCCGCTCGTCGTTCTCGTGCCCCTCGTCTCTCGGAGCAGATCGACTTGTACCGCGTGCTGATCGCCGCCGGCGGGACCGGCGGACACCTCCGGCCGGCGCTGTCGTGCGCCGAGGCGATCGTGCGCGCGGAGCCCGCGGCGTCGATCCACTTCGCCACGGCCGGACGCCCGCTCGACGAGCGATTCCTCGGAGGGCGCGGCTTCGGCCTCACGCCGCTGTTCCCGTCGCTCACGCGCGCGCCGAAGAGGACGGAGCTGGGGGCGTACGCCAAGGCGTTCTCGATCGCGCGCGCGCTGCTCCGCGATTTCGAGCCGGACGTCGTCGTCGGCTGCGGCGGGTACGTCACGCTCGCCGCGGGTCTCGCGACGCTCGGCTCCGCGCCGGTCGCGTTCGCGCGCGCCGCGTTCGGCCTGCGCGGCAGGACGCCGCTCGTGCTGCTCGAGCAGAACGCTCTCCCCGGCGGCGCCGTCCGCGTCCTGGCCCGGTCGGCGAGCGCGGTCCTGCTCACGTTCGACGCGGCGGCCGCGCACTGTCGCGGCGCGAGGACGGTGCTCACCGGCAACCCGCTCGCGCCGGAGTTCGCGAGCGAGCCGGCCGCGGCGACGTGCGACCCGGCGCAGTTCGGACTCGCGCCGGGCCGACCGACGCTTGTGGTGCTCGGCGGCAGTCAAGGCGCGCGCGGCGTGAACGAGATGGTGCTCGGCGCACGGCGCACGCTCGCAGAGCGACGTCCCGATCTGCAGATCCTGCACGTCGCGGGCGACGCGGACTTCGAGAACGTGCGCGCCGCGGTCTCGAGCGCACCCGAGCCGCGGACCGTCGTGGTGCCGTTCGAGACGCGCATGCGGGCAGCGTACGAGATCGCGGACGTCGTCGTCGCGCGCGCGGGCGGCACCACACTCGCGGAGGTCGCGGCGGTGGGGCGCCCGGCGATCCTCGTGCCCTACCCACACCACAAGGACGGCCACCAGTTCGCGAACGCCGCTGTGTTCGAGCGAGCGGGCGCGGCGCGTGTCGTCGCCGAGGCGGAAGGAGCGGCCGAGCGGCTGGCGGCGGAGGTGACGCGCTACCTCGAGGACAAGACGGTGCACGCCGAGGCCGTGCGCGCCGCGCGCGCCCTCGGCCCGCGCGATGCGGCCGACCGCGCCGCGAGCGAGATCCTCACGATCGCGAAGCAAGCGCGCGCGACGTCGCCGCTCGGAGGGCGGCGATGAGCGGACGCGGGCTCGAGCGCGGCGCGAGCGTCCACCTCGTCGGCGCCGGCGGCAGCGGAATGACCGCGCTGGCGGAGGTCCTGCTCGATCGCGGCGTGCGCGTTTCCGGGTCCGACCTGAAGGAGAGCGACGGAGCGCGCGCGCTCGTGCGCCGTGGCCTTTCGATCGCGATCGGCCCGCATCGCGCAGAGCAGGTGCCGGCCGACGCGACGCTCGTCGTGCGCTCGGCGGCCGTGCCCGACGCGTGCCCCGAGGTCGTGGGGGCGCGTGCACGCGGAATCGAGGTGTGCCGCTACGCCGAATCGGTCGGCCGCCTGATGCAGGGCCGGCGCGGCATCGCCGTCGCGGGGACGCACGGCAAGACCACGACCGCCGCGTGGATCGCGCACGGTCTGGTCCATGCGGGCGAGCGGCCCGGCTTCGCCATCGGCGGCGAGGTGCCGCAACTCGCGAGCGGCGAGGAGCCCGGGCGCTCCGGCGGAGACGGCGGCGGCCCGCACTTCGTCGCGGAGGCGTGCGAGTACGCGAAGAGTTTCCTCGACCTGCCGTTCACGATCGGGGTCGTCACCAACGTCGAACCCGATCATCTCGACTGGTACCGGACGTTCGAGCGACTCCTCGAGGCGTTCCGCGACTTCGCTCACCGCACACCGGAGGATGGGGCGCTCGTCCTCTCGCCGCCGGCGCGCGCCGTCCTCGGCGATCTCTCGGGCGTGAAGGGACGCGTCGTCAGCGCGGGCATCGACCCGGAGGCGGACGTCCGCGTGCGCGACTTCGCGCTGACCTCCGGCCTCGCGGAGTTCCGCATCGAGGGGCGCTTCGCGACCGAGCCGATCCGACTGGCGGTTCCGGGGCGGCACTTCGCGGAGGACGCGTTGTTCGCCGCGGCCGCGCTGTTCGAAGCCGGCGTCGCGCCC
>CAZOLL010000209.1:0-7546 GCA_964580365.1 uncultured Phycisphaeraceae bacterium | reverse complement strand
GTCGCGCCGCGGAACGAGGCGGCGTCGAGATTGCCGCCGTCCAACTGCATGGCCCGCTCGAACTCCGCGAGCGCGGCGTCGAGCTTTCCGCCGAGCGCCCGCTCGTTGCCGAGCGCGATGCATTGAGCGGGCTCGGGAGCATCGAGGTAGCCGAGTTGATCGAGCTCGCGCAGCCGCGAGTGTCGCTCGAGCAGTGTGCGTGCCTCGCCGGCCTTTCCGCTGCGCAGGAGCAGCTGGCCCAGCGCGAAGTGCGCCTGCACGTGGTCGTGCTTCGCGCCGATGGCCGCGCGGAACTTCTGCTCCGCGACCGCGACGTCGCCGCGCGCGTTCGCGAGGACGCCGAGCCGGTAGTGCGCGTCGGCGTTGGTCGGGTCGAGCTTCAGGAGCTGTTGGTACATCTTCTCGGCGACGGCCGTGTCCTCGCGGAACTCGGCGACGGCGGCGAACAGGAGCGTCATCTCGCGCTGTCTGAGCGGCGAGACACCGAGCGCCAGCGCGGCGCGCGCGTGACGCAGCGACTCGTCGACCTCGTTCACCTGGTTCCACGTGGCGAACGCGTATCGGGCGTTCAGGTCGCCGTTCTGCGGCGTGTCCTTCAACTGCTTCTGCATGTCGAGGCGCGAAGGCTCCGAGGTCTCGGGCTTGCCGCGGGCGACGTGCTTGGGCGCATTCACGATCGGCGTCGCGGGGGCGTTGACCGGCCGCGCTTTCATCTCCGCAATGAATGCCTTCAGCTCGGCCTGGTCCATCGGTGCGTACGGATCCGACGGAGCGGCGGCCTTCGGCGCGTCGGACTTGCTGTCGCAGCCGGGGAGCGCGGCCGTGAGTGCGAGCGCGACAGCGATCGACACGACGCGGGCGTTCACGGCGCACCCCGCTCGATCACGAGCACTCGGTCGCAGCCGACCTGCGCGCGCTTCTCCTCGATGCCGTCCGGCCAGCGGATCGAGAGATCCGCGTTCGTGTCCGCGCCGAGGCCGAAGTGCAGCGCGAGGTCGCTGTGGCAGAGGTAGGAGCCGCCGCCCTGGACGTCGCGGACCTGCGTGCGTCCGCCCGCGGTCAGGAGCACGCGCGCGCCGATCGCGTCTCTGTTCTTGCCGGCCTGCTTCAGGCGAACCGTCAGCCAGTGACCGTGCGCGCTCTTGTTCTCGAGGATTGCCGGACGGTCGTCGATGTTCGTGAACACGAGGTCGACGTCACCGTCCCCGTCGAGATCGCCGGTCGCGACCCCCCGCGTGCACTGCACGAGTGCGAAGCCGGGGCCGGCGCTCTTGGTGACGTTCGTGAAAGCGCCCTTGCCGTCGTTCGCGAACAGGTGGTTCAGCTCGCGATACGTGACGACCTCCGCGAGCCGCGACTGGTCGACGAGCGGATAGAGGTGCCCGTTCGCGACCGAAACGTCCAGGTCGCCGTCGAGTTCGGCGTCGAACAGTGCGGTGCCCCAGCCCATCGGCGTGAACCCGTCCTGTCGCAGGTCGCCGCGGGCGGCCGACGCGTCCCACATGCCATCGCCCTGATTCTTGTACAGCGTGTTGTAGTCGAACGAGAAGTTCGTCACGAACACGTCCAGCCGCGCGTCGCCGTCGGCGTCGCCGATGTTCACGCCCATGCCGGCCTGCGCCGCGCCGTCGGCGTTGTACGCGAGGCCGACGGTGATTGCGTTCTCGACGAACTTGCCGTGCGCCTTCACCTCGTTCACGAACAAGTGATTCGGGGTCGTGTCGTTCGCGACGTAGAGGTCCTGGTCGCCGTCGTCGTCGGCGTCGAACCACCGCGAGCCGAGGCCGTAGGCCGGATCGACAGTGCGGATGCCCATCTCCTCCGAGACGTCGACGAAACGCCCGCCGCCTTCGTTGCGGTACAGGTAGTCGGGCTCGGGCGTCAGGCCCATCGGGCCGATGTAGCTCGGCACGCCCTTCCAGTTGTGGACGCCTTCCGGCGGGCGCGCCCAGTCGAACTCGAGGTAGGTCGCGACGAACAGGTCGAGGTCGCCGTCCTGGTCGTAGTCCGCGAACCCCGACGACGAACTCCAGAGGTGCGACTCGAGCCCTGCGTCCTTCGTCGCGTCGGTGAACCTCCCCGAGCCGTCGTTCTTGCGCAGGACGTTCGAGCCCCAGTTGGTGATGAAGAGGTCCTCGTCGCCATCGTCGTCGACGTCGCCCGCCGAGACGCCGTTGCCCCACGCGGTGTCGCGCACGCCGGATGCATCGGTCACGTCGGTGAACCTGAAGCCGCCCTCGTTCTTGAACAGCCGGTCGCTCGGAGCGGCGGTGGTGTCGAACGTGTCGCGCGTGGCGCCCTGGACGAAGAACAGGTCGAGGTCGCCGTCGCCGTCCATGTCGAGCAGGGCGACGCCGGCGCCCATCGAGTCGAGGATGTACTTCTTCTCGGGGCCGCCGCAGACGTTCGTGAAGTCGACGCCGCAATCGGCGGATCGATCGGCGAACCAAGGGCCTTCCGGGTTCGACTCGTGACTGCATGCGGCGATGGTCGCGAGCGCGACGGCGGCGCCGGCGCGGCGAAATGGCAAGCGGCTCATTCGTCTCCTCTGCCGAAGGGCGGGATGATAAGGCCTGGCCCCGAAGACCGCACCCGCAGGCCGCGAACGAGTCGATCCGACTTCGGCGGCGGATTGCTACCTTCGCGGAGCCGAACCCACACGAAGCAGTCGGGAATGGAGTCGACGCGGCGCGGTCGATCCGAAGTTTCCCGGCTTGGTCCGAGTGCACGCGCCGGGGAGCATTCTCATGCGTTCGTCATTCACCGCGATCCTCTTCCTCGTTGCCGCCGCAAGCGCGAGCGCCGCGACGCGCAACGTTCCGTCCGGTCCCTACCCGACGATCCAGGCCGGCATCGATGCCGCGGTTGCGGGCGACAAGGTGCAGGTCGCGGCAGGCACGTACCACGAGCACGTCGTGGTCGACAACAAGGACGACCTCCGCCTGCGCGGCTCCGGCGTCGTCACGGTCGACGGGGACGGTACCGGGGCGCCGCTGTCGATCCTGAACGGCAGCAACCAGATCATCGTCGCGAACATGCGGTTCGTGAATTCGGGCCCCGCCTCCGCCGGGGTCGTGTTCGGCATCTCGACGAACTGCCTGCTCGACAAGCTGCGCGTGTCGAACTGCGGCATCTACGGGATCCTGGTCGGATTCGCAGGAGGAGCGCGCGTCGAGAACTGCGTGGTGTCCGACATCGACGGCACGGGGATCGGGATCGCCGCCGGTCAGACCGCGGTGATCGACTGCGAAGTCTCTCAGTGCGGAGACAGAGGCATCTTCGCCGCCGGCTCCACGATCTTCATCGAGGGTTGCTCGGTGGATCAGACCGGCTCGCATGGCATCCTGGCGAACTGCATCGGCGTGCAGATCGTCGACAACAAGATCTCGAACGCGGGCGACGACGGCATCTTCCTCGACATCTCGACCGAGACGGCACTCGTCGCGAAGAACAAGATCTCCGGCGCGACCAACGCGGGGATCTCGATCGCCGACATGGCGACTGGCGTCGTGTTGGAGTCGAACGGAGTGAAGAATGCCGCGACGGGCATCCTGCTTTCCGCGTCCGCGTGCTCGCTCTACACGAACTCGGTGAAGCGCTGCGGGAACGGGATCCTGCTGGCCGAAAGCGCGGACGAGTGCATCGTTTCGCGCAACAAGTCGAAGAGCAATACCAGCGACGGGTTCGAGGTGACCGGCGACTCCTGCACGTTCTCGAAGAACACGTCGACCGGAAACTCGAGCTTCGACCTGAACGACACGAACGGCGTCGGCACCTCGAACGTCTACTTCGGCAACGCTTTCCCGAACAAGAACATCTGAGTCAGGCGTTCAGCGAGCGCGCGCGGTCTCCGGGCCGCGCGCTCTCGCATCGCGAGCGCCGGTGCCCGTCGGGCCGCCCGTGCCGGCCGGCCCGGCCGGGCGCAGCGGCTCCACGAAGCCGCTTTCGCGCCAGCGGTACCTGCCCGCCAGCACGTCCTGCGCGAGGCGGTACATCTTCACGTCGTCGTTGTCGCCGAGCGCCGCGAAGTTGGCCCGCACGCGGCGGCGCGCGATCCGACAGAACAGGTCGGCCAGCTCGACCGCCGAAGCATCGGCGCGGTTGTTCCGCAGGAGCGACTCCGCGCGCGCGCAGGCGGCGGTCATCGCGGTGAGGTCGACGCCGATCTCGACGACGCGCGCGAGCAGCGCTTCCTTGCGCTCGAGCGCGGGGCCGAAGCGGAGCATCTTTCCGAACGTCTTCCGCGCGAGCCGTTTCGCGGCGCGTCGGACGAACGCGAGGTGGGGGACGAGCGCGCGCGACGCGTGGGGCAGCGGGCGTCCGCCCGGCAGGAGCTGCTTCGCGTACCACACCGGGTAGAACGCGGCGCACCGTCCGACGATCTTCACCTTCTCCATGAACGACACGCCGGGCTTGAACAGGTCGCCCGCGCGGCGCAGGTGGAAGTCGAGCGCCTCGCGTGCGAGGAACAGGTGCATGATCTCGGTCGTGCCTTCGACGATGCGGTTGATGCGCGCGTCGCGCAGCATCCGCTCGACGGGGAAACCGGATTCGCCGCGCGCCGCGATCGACGGCCCGGTCTCGAACCCGCGGCCGCCGCGGATCTGCACCAGATCGTCCACGATGCGCCAGAGCGATTCGGAGCAGAACAGCTTCGCCATCGCCGCTTCGATGCGAACGTCTGCGCCGCCGCGGTCGACGAGCGAGGTCGCGTAGTCGGTCAGCGCGTCCATCGCGAACGACGTCGCCGCCATGTGCGCGATCTTGTGCGCGACGGCCTCGTGCTTGCCGATCGCCGCGCCCCATTGGGCGCGCTCGCCGGCCCAGCGCCGCGCGATCGAGAGCGCGAGCCGCGCGACGCCGGAGCAGCACGCGGGGAGAGTGAGGCGTCCGGAGTTGAGCGTGATCAACGCGAGCTTCAGGCCCTTGCCCTCGCCCCAGAGGACGTTTTCGGCCGGCACCTTCACGTTCTCGAAGCGGAGCACGCCGTTCTGGATCGCGCGGATCCCCATGAAGCGGCAGCGATGATCGACGTGGATGCCGGGGAACGAGCGCTCGACGATGAACGCGGTGATGCGCTTCTTCTCCTTGCCGTTCACGAACTCGGACGGCGTGCGCGCCATCACGATCATCAGGTCGGCGACGGGGCCGTTCGTGCACCACAGCTTCTTGCCGTTCAGGATCCAGTGCGTGCCGTCGGCGCTCTTCTCGGCGTGCGTTTCCATTTGCGCGGGATCGGAGCCGACGCCCGGTTCGGTGAGCGCGAACGCGGAGAGGTCGCCGGTCGCGAGCCGCGGGAAGTACTTCTTCTTCTGCTCGTCGGTGCCGAACATCTTGACCGGGCCCGGCACGCCGATGCTCTGATGCGCCGACAGCCACACGGCGGTGCTCGCGCAGTGGGTCGCGACGCGCGACACGACGCGGTTGTAGTTGGTCTGGGTGAAGCCCTTGCCGCCGTACTGCTCAGGGATCTTCAGCGCGAACGCACCGAGCTCGACGAGTCCGTCGATCACTTCGGGAGGGATGTCGCCCGTCGCGTCGGCCTTGTCGGCGTCGAGGTGGTCGACCAGCCAGCGCTCGAGCTCGGCCGCGTATTCCTTTCCGCGACGCGCGTCGTCTTCCGCCTGCTCGGGGAACGGGAAGATCATCGAGGCGTCGAAATCGCCGGCGAAGAGTCCGGCGGCGAACGACCCGTGCTTCCAGTCGGTCTCACGCGCGGCTTCGGCGACGTCGAGGCTGTCCTGGCGGGCCGAGTGGGAATCGAGCGGTTCGGTCACGACGGCGGTCCTCCGCGGGGCGAGTCCTAAGGCATAGCATTCGACAAGACGACGCACGCAACTCGAGCGCCGTCACCTCGCGGTCGTGTCGGCGAGGCATCGTCGAACGATCGCACGGCGCTCCGACCTGCGCGGGTCGTCTGCCTCGCCGCGGCGCGGGAAGAGCGCCGCGTAGGCGAACACGCACGCATGCGGGAATTCGCGCACCGCGAGGCGGAGCTCGTCCTCGAGCGCTCCGCCGTCGTGCTTCTCGTCGGCCATGACGCCGGTGACGACCGGAAACTCGGGCGCGAACTCCGCCCAAGCCCGGAGGCGCTCGGCGAACAGCGCCTCGTCCGGCGTGTAGTTCATCGGGAAGACGGCGTCGACGAGCCGCTCGCGGACCCAGCGCGAGACGTCCCGCTGGTGCATGTCCTGCGGTCCCGCCGGAGCGGCGGACACGGCAGCCGAAAGGCGGATGCGGCGGCCGGTCCGAAGGCTTTCCTCGCGGACCATGCGCCGGATCGCGTCGACCAACGCCGTCACCGCATCGGCCTTGAACCGGCGCCAGCGCGCGCGGTCGAGCTCGGGACGCGTGCCGCTCGCGGCGCGGAAATCCTCGAGCGTCGCGGCATCGCCCGGCCAATCGTCCTGCGTCCCGGCGGGGAGGAGTTCGTCGACGAAGCGCACGTAGTCCAGGTGCAGCCCGTCCACCGGGTAGTGCGCGACGATCTCGCGGAACACGGAGACGAGGTACTCCCGCACGTCGGCGCGGCACGGGTTGAGGCTGACGTAGAAGCTCTCGACCAGCGGCTGGCGGCGGCCTTCGCTCGCGAACCAGTGCCACTCGGGCCGCGAGTTCCACAACTGCGCCGGGTCCGACGGCGGCTCCGCGCCGCGCCAGCTCGGCATCACGTTCACCCACGCATGCAGCTCGATGCCGCGCTCGTGTGCCGCGCGGCACGCGACGTCGAGCGGGTCGAAGCCGGGCGCGATCTCGCCGGCGCGCGGCTCGATCTTCGAGTCCCAGAACGCGGTGCCGTTGCCGCGCACCTGGAACATCAGCGTGTCGAATCCGAGGTCCGCGCAATCCGCGACGATCCGCTCGACGTCGTCCGCATCGTGGTAGTCGAAGCGCGTGATCCACACCGCGCGGATCGCGTGGTCCGGCGGCGGCGGCGCGAGCAGCACGGTGCACGACGGCAGGGCCGCGGCGAACGCGAGCAGCGCGGCGGCGCGCCTCATCGAGCGACGCTCTCGCGTCGGTTGCCGATGGCCCACCCGAACGCGAACGCGACGATCGTCCCGAACGGCGCCTGCCACGGCCACGCGAAGGGGATGCGCGCATCGCCGCGCCGAACGCCGGCGAACTTCCAGGTTGCGAACGCGACTCCGACGCCCGCGAGCAGGAGCGCCGTCTTCGCGAGGATCGCGCCGGCGCGGGCGCCGCGGCGCATCAGCGCCACGACGAGCGCGACGCAGAGCACGGCGCCGCCGGAGCCGACGGCGATCGGCACCCAGTCCTGCTTCCACGCGAACGCGATCACGCACAGGACCGAAAGCGGCGCGGAGAACCACAAGCCGAAGCCGTCGCGCTTCACGGGCAGGAACGCCATGAGGAAGCTCGCGAGGAGGCCGCCGCTCGCGTAGGTCGCGAGCGAGAGCGCGAGATTGAGGATCGCGTTGAATCTGCCGCCGCCCGCGCGTTGTATCGCGAGCATCGAGTGAGCGACCATCGAGAGCACGACACCGTAGCCGGCCACCAACCAGCGTCCGATCGCCACGCGACG